>NZ_RAWQ01000325.1:0-7032 GCF_003668965.1 Corallococcus sp. AB030 | reverse complement strand
GTGGTGGGGGCTGGCGCGGACGCGGGGACACCCACGCTGGACCTCTCGTTGCGGCTGGAGGTGCGCAGGCAGCACGGAGGCTTCCGACAGGGCTTCTTCGGGCCGGACTACGAGCTGGCCCGCTTTCGAACGGCGAGCCCGGACGGAGCCCCGCTGGCGACGGCTTCCTTCCCGGATGGCTACTCCCTCCAGGGCGAGGTGCGGGCGGGTTGGGATGCCGTGAGCTACGGCGGCCTCTACAAGCACCTGAAGCTGTCGCTGAGCGCGGAGGTCTTCTCCTGGGGCCGCGTGGACGTGGACGGCCGGGTGGCGGTGCAGCTCCTGGGGCGCGACCTGGAAGTGGCGCTGAAGGGCCTGGGAATGGGCCTGGGGCAACCCGGAGCCCGCTACCTGGGAGCGGCGGAAGCACGTTGGCGGATCCTCGCGGGGAAGCTCTACGTGATGGGCACGGGAGGCACGCTGTTGTTCCCGGATGGGGACGGAGCGCTCCGGCCTGGAGCCTTCGCTTCAGTGGGCCTGGGGGTGGACAATGCGCGCTGAAGCGCTGTGGGTGTGCCTGGCCGTTCTCGTCACCGGCTGCACGTCGCTGCGGCCCGTGTCCGGCAGGAGCCTGAGCTACGCGCCACGCACGGTCGTGGTTGAAGCATCCGCTGAAGCATCCTCGCTCGTAGCCGTCGTCGAGCCCGCGGAGGAGCTGCCGCGGCTGCACCGTCGCAAGGCCATCCGCCAAGAGGGAACGGGCGCGAGTCCAGGCCGTGTGGCCGTGGCCGCGAGTCCGGCACTCCAGGAGGATGTCTGGGAGAAGTTGCTGACGGACGCGGGGCTGGAAGCGGGCGACGAACGGCCGCTGCCGGGAGGATCGCTCACCTCCATGCAGGCGGCGCGGCTCCTGACCCTGCTGCTCCGCAAGCCCGTGACGCTGGGAACGTTTCCCGCCCGTATGGCCGTGGGACAGGTGTTGCGCGAGGTGCTGGCGGAAGGCGCGGTGTCGCGCGACGACCTGTCGCGCAGGGTCGAGCGCTACAGCCGGGTCGCGGTGTTGCGGCCAGACGGCTACCTCGCCTGGGTGTGGAATGGCCGCACGCAGCAGAAGGCCGGAGCCGTGGAGTGGAAGGACGGCGCGTTCCGGGCAGGCCCCTTCGAACTGGGCCGCTTCTACGTGAGCAACGGCTTCGTCTTCCAGCTCGCGGACGAACAGCTGGCGCCAGTGAACGGCCCGGTGTTCGTCGAGGTGTATGACGACGCGGACCTCCTTGGCCGGACCCTGGACGGGGCGGAAGCCGCTGTCGTGAAGCTGGCGCTCTCGCTGGGGAAGTTCTTCACGTACCCGTTGGACAGCGTCACCGCGTTGAAGGACCTGCCCGCGGGAGTGGCCGCGCTCCTCGCGTCATCGCCCGAATACTTCGAACGCTTCCGGTTCATGTCCCGAGGCGACCAGATGCGGACCGTGGCCGAGCTGGCTACGAACCTCATCCTGACGACAGGCTCCGCGACATCCGCGACGCGAACGGTAACGGGGGCCCTGACGGGTGCCGAAGCAACGGTGCCGGTTCTGTCGTTGTCAGCTCAAGGGGCGCTCGCCATCGAGCGGGTCGCGGTACCCGTAGGCCGCGCGGCCGCCGTCCTGGGAGGAGGGCCGGGTGCGGCGATCATCCTCCAGCGGGCATCCACGGCGACACAGGGAGGCGCACCGTCCAAGGGGCCCGGCCAGTGGGGGCCCGTGAAGGAGTCCATGAAGCCGCGCGCCCGGCGCTATCAGGAGCAGATCACAGGGCACTCCGCGGACGAGGCGTACTGGGTGGGAGGCACCAGCACGCAAGCGGGTGGAGTGAAGTTCGACGGCTTCAAGGACGGCGTGCTACTGGAGGCCAAGGGGCCCGGCTACGCGAAGTTCTTCGACGGGCTGGAGCCCAAGGCGTGGTTCAAGAATTCAGGTGCGGCTGACCTTGTTGCACAAGCAAAGCGCCAGAATGAGATCGTTCGAGGCATGGGTATCCTCATTGAGTGGCATGTGGCGGAAGCCGGGGCCGCCCAGGCCATTGAATGGTTGCTTGAGAGCGAAACCATCAGCGTTATCAAGGTCATCCACACCCCAGCGCGCTGAGGAGAAACGCGTGACCGCAAGCTTCGAAACCACAACCTGGCCTGAGATGTACTACGCAGGTGCCTATTGGGGACCGCGCGAGGAATCTCCCGAAGAGTGCGCGCGGCGCACGGCGGAGTTTCTCAACTTGCTTTCGCCGTACGATCCGCTCCTGGCAACTTGGTACAAGCCTACCCGGTCACTCAAGGACGTGCGCAAGTACCCGTTGATGCCACCTGACCTCAGCACTCTCACGGAGTTGTTCCGACGCGGGGTGAATCGAGAAAGGGGCGGGCCGGTCTTTGCATCGCTCGGCTTTAGTTTCTCGTTTGGCAATGGCGGGCTGGAGACTGACGGTGTGCACCTGCGAATGACTTGTGGCTGTTACAGTGAGGTCAATGCCAACGTCTGTGTCATGTCCCTTCCGAGTAAGGGCCCCCATACAGAGCGGCTGATGTCAGTGCCCGTGTTGAGCGGAGTGCTGCGCAGCATGGCGCTTGCTTTCGACCCTGACTGGGCTGTCGCTGGATCTCATGAATACCGCAAGCAGATGAACGCGGACTCGACAGCAGGTGCGTTCGTCGGTTGGGTCACGTACCAGTCGCGACGCCGGGGGACGGTGCCACCGCTTCCCGCGCCAGTCCGCATCGAGCCTGTTGAGGACAAGGGCGCGCTCATCATCCTCTCGCCAGAGCGCATCTCCGCGAGAAACCCCGAGCATGTCGAGCAGGGCCACCGGATCGGAGCGCTGCTGGCCAGGGCGGGCCTCATGCAGCCCGTCATGCCCTGACCCGCGTGGATTGATCAGATGGAAGGAAACCGCACCCTTGGCAGGACGAGCAGCCGTGTACCTTCCGCGTCCTGGAGTTCCAGAGTGTAGACGCCGCGAGCCTCACGGGGCTGCGCTTCGGCTTCCACGATGATCCGAGCGGTTCCGTCTTCGGAGCCGAGAGCCACTTCAATCACTTCCACGATCTTCAAGGTCTGATGATTCGGACCGATGAGGCTCGCCCTGACGGCCCTACTGGATAGCGGCATCCCACCAGAGAACTCCAACTGCACAGCGACCCGGCGTGCGGAGCGGAAACTCCTGACGCGGAACTCCGTGCCTGAGGGACCCGTGACAGGTTCCTCCATTTCCAACGCCTGGACTCCTCCTTGTCCCAGGACCTTCTCTGAGAGGAGCACCGCCAACCCCACGTCGGGGCAGGCCGGCTTGTCGGACACGCCTCCATCCGCGGTTGCCAGAAACGGGAGCAGGAACAGGAGCACGCACCCTCCTATTCGTCGTACCGCCACACGCCCTTCACGGACATCAGGTTGGGAACAATGGCGGTGTTCTCATCTCCCCCTTCACTGCGAGGGACGCCCCGTGTGCGATCATTGAGGAACCAGAGCTCGACACATACCGGAAATGTTTCACCCGTCTTTTCCTGACGCAGTTGGGTGAAACGACCGTAGACCCGTTTGGAACCCACATAGAGCGTGCCCGTCAGCAGGGAGCCGTGGCGAACGTGCCCCTCGATGCCATGCGTGTACACGGCAGCACGGCCCTCGCGGACGGTGACGAGCCTGGAGCGCACAGTCGGGTCGAACTTGGCGGCCCACTGCATGCCTTCGATATCGAGCTTCTGCATGGCCGCCTGCGCATCCAATGGACAGTCCTCGGCGGGAGGCGTGGGCCGGTCCACCAGGGGCGCGCTGGCGCAGGCCATGCCCGCCATACAGGTCGCAATCGTCGCGGCCTTGAGCACACGAGCAGGCTTTGGAGACGGCGGAACAGGAGGCTTGGTCATCACGGGAGCACGTTCCTCGGGAGGCGCCACCACCGCGGCGGCGACGGGAACACTGTGCGGGCGGTCCGGCGTGATCGCCAGTTTATGACCAACAGGGGCGGAAACACTCTCTGGGACCTGTGGGGTTGTATGTCGAGTCCAGCCCCGAAGCAGGACCTCCCAGGTCCCGGGTCCCGCCAGCAGCAATCCCAGGCACACCACCACGCCCACCCACCCCCAGGCCGGGAACCGACGCGGGGCCACCGGCTCGGGAACAGGCCGGGGCCTTGGCGCGGGCTTCAGGTACGGCTGCGCGGGCCACGCCGGACGGCGGATCTGATTCGGCGTGCCCGGAATCTCGTCGAAGAGGTGCGCCTCGAACGCCGCCGCTCCACCCGAGAGCAGCCCTCGCATCAGCTCCGAGTGCGCCACCTCCCCCGTGCGAGGCCTCTGTTCCGGCTCCTTCTCCAACAGCCGCAGGATGGCCCTCGACAGGGGCTCCGGCACCTGGGGGTTGATGTCCCGCGGAGACGGCGGCAGCCGCTCCGTGATGGCCACCGCCAGCAGCTCCGGCTCCTGCCCCGGCGGGAACGGGTAGTGCCCCGTGACGGCCCGGTACAGGCACACGCCCAGGGCATACAGGTCATCCGCCTCCCGGTATGGATAGCGCAACTCCGGCTGCCTCCAGTGGCGCTGCTGGAACCGGATGGCCTCCGGACTGCGCAGGTGCAGCGTTCCCGGGGGCAGGGTGGTGGTCGTGAGCGTCGCGGCCCCCGTCTGGTCACCCGCCCCGAAGTCGATGAGCACCGGCACCTGCTCCCTCGCGCGGATCAGGATGTGCTCCGGCTTCAGGTCGCGGTGCAGCACGCCTCGCGCATGCAGCACGCCCAGTGTCATCGCCACCGAGCCACCCACCATGGCCACCTGCCGGAACGTGGGGTTGACCGTCTCCACCCAGAGGTGGAGCGCCATCCCCTCCACGCAGTCCATGACGAAGTACGGCAGCCCCTCCACCGGATCCGGCCACCTCCCCGTGGCATGCACCCGCACCACGTTCGGATGCCACGCCCGGTCCAACAACAGCGCCATCTCCCGCAGCGCCCGGGCCGGGTCCGGATGCAGCGACAGCTTGAGCGCGAAGCTCCGCCCCGGTGCGTCCAGCGGCTCCACCCGGTAGACCGCGCCGTACCCGCCCACTCCCAGCGTCCCCTGCACGCGCCAGCGCCCCACCACCGCGCCGGGCTGGAGCGCCCCCGGGAACACCTGTGACCCTTCCTGACCCATGGACTCACAGGGTCGCATGAACTCCACTCAACCTGGAAGGTCTCCCGGAACAGGGTGCCGGAGACAACCCTGGGTCCGTGTGTTCTCACGTCAGGAAGTCTCGCCTCGTGGAGCCGGGCGGAACGCTGTCAGCGGAACAGAGGGGCGGTGACCGAAATGTGACACGAAAAGGGCGTGCATCGGGCCGGTGGTGTCAGACGGATTTGATGTATTAAGCCGCGTCTCATCGCAGCTCTCCCCCCATTCAGGAGTTCCTGATGCGTCGTATTGGCTCAGCCCTTCTCGCCGTGAGCATGCTCGTTGGTTGCGGTCCTGGTACCCAGGCGGAGACTCCCCCCGAGTCCGCCCCGGCCGCCGAGCAGCAGCAGCAGGCGCCCATCCTCACCACGACGAACGTCGACGTGGCCATCGAGTGCTCGGGCATCCTCGAGTTCGCGAACACGGCGTCGTACTCGCTCCTCGACCGCTACCTTCCCAGCAACGTGGTCACCAACCTCGTGAACCGCCGCGCCACCACGCCGTTCACGTCGCTGGCGGACCTGTCCACCGTGCCGCTCGTCGGCCCGGCCCGGCTCAAGCAGCTGGAGGGCGGCGCCCGGACGATGGACTTCATCGACGCGGACTGTGTCGGCATCCTGGATGGCATCGCCATCTCCCGTGACGACCAGACCGCCATCGTCGCGCTGGTGAACAGCATCGACGACTCGGAGCTGCACGACGTCCTGCCGGACGCGTGGAACGGCGCCGTGAACCTGCTCAACGCGCGCCCCTTCGCCAACGCGCAGCAGATCGCCGACACGGCGGGCATTGGTGACGTGAGCTTCCGCAACATCCGCAACTCCGCCACCCTGAGCCGCCCCCTGGAGGCGCTCTTCACCGCCATCAACGCCATTCCCAGCAACGGGTCTTACGGCGCCACCACCCTGCGCCACTTCGACTGGTGGAACATCGCGTCCGCCAACCACTACTACCGCGACGACAAGACGTGTTTCGGCCTGGAGCCCACCAGCGTCCCCTACGGCGCCTCCATCCGCCCGAACCTGGCCGATGCCGCCGAGGTGCGCGCCGAGGTCCAGCGCGCCTTCAACTACGTCAACGGCAACGCCCACATCTCCCCCACGGTCCGTGACGCGGGCCTCGCGAACCTGAACGCGCTGACCCAGGGCCGCTCGTTCAAGGGCTGCATCATCACCTACGAGAACGACCCCTGGAGCCGCAACACCGTCCACATCTACGTGGACACCGTGAACGGCTTCAGCGTGATGACCGAGACCTGGTGGGCGGAGTAGTCCTCCCCACCTGACGTCCCTGCCGTCCCGAAGCCCCGGGTTCCCTCATGGAGCCCGGGGCTTTGTCGTGTCCGGAAGCAGGCAGGCCCCTGGAGGGCAGCCTCCCGGCCCGGGAAGGAATCCGTGCATCCCTGTGTGTCTACGGGTATAGACACGCCCCATGTGCCCCCTGGTGAACACGAAGGACCTGATTGACGCCCAGGAGGTGGCGGGCCTGTTGCGCCTTGCCCACCCCAACAGCGTCAGCACGTACCTGCGCCGGTACCCGGACATGCCCCGTCCGGTGCTCGACCTGGGCGCCGGGCGCCCGCGCCTCTGGCTCAAACCCCAGATGCTCCGCTGGGCCCGCGCCCGCCAGGCCGCCGCCACCACCGCCACCGGCGCGCCGGTCGCCGTCGCGCAGGGCCCCCAGATGGCCATGGGAATGCTCGGTCCGATGATGTCGGTCGGGATGAGCATGATCGGCCCCGCGATGCAGATGGGCATGATGCCGCTGACGATGGGCGTCCAGGCCGGCACCCAGGCCCTGCAGGCGGGCATGCAAGCCGGCACCGGGCTGATATCGAGCATCGGCCAGGCCGGGCAGGGCGCCGGCGCCGCC
>NZ_RAWQ01000324.1:0-7170 GCF_003668965.1 Corallococcus sp. AB030 | reverse complement strand
GGCCGCCCCCGCGCCGGCCCCCGCCGCGCCGCCGCCAAAGCCCGGCGTGCTCAAGCTGGCCATCGAGTCCATCCACCGCGACCCGCTCCAGCCCCGCCGCCACTTCGACGAGACCAAGCTCCACGAGCTCACCGAGTCCATCAAGGCGCAGGGCCTGCTCCAGCCCATCCTCGTCCGGAAGAACCCGAACAAGGGCGGCGACGGCTACCTCATCATCGCGGGCGAGCGCCGCTGGCGCGCGTCCCAGGCCGCCGGCCTCAAGGAAATCCCCGCCATCATCCGCGAGGTCACGGAGGCCGAGTCCTTCGAGCTCGCCCTGGTGGAGAACCTCCAGCGCGCGGACCTGAACCCCATTGAAGAGGCGGACGGCTACCGGCGCCTGGTGGAGGAGTTCAAGCTCACGCAGGAGCAGGTGGCCCAGAAGGTCGGCAAGGAGCGCTCCACCGTCGCGAACGCGCTGCGCCTCCTGGCCCTGCCCCCGGACGTGAAGGCCATGGTGGCGGACGGGTCGCTCAGCATGGGCCACGCTCGCGCGCTGCTCGGCGTGCCCCGGCTGCCGGAGCTCCAGAACCTGGCGAAGCAGGTGACGGAGAAGAAGCTGTCCGTGCGCGACACGGAGCGGCTGGTCCAGCAGGGCAAGTCCGCGAAGGGCGGCAAGGATGCAGGCAAGCCGGCGCCCAAGGTGAGCCCGCAGGTGAAGGCGCTCACCGAGGAGTTGCAGCGTCGGTTGGGAACAAAGGTCCGTCTGTCGGAGAAAAGCCCGGGAAAAGGCACCCTGGAAGTCGACTTCTTCTCCTACGATGACCTCGACAGGCTGTTGAAGCTTCTGAGGAAGGAGTAGGGCGTGGCGCTCCTTGGCGGGAAGAAAGACGAAGCACCCAGCAAGCCCCTGTTCAAACGGGAGGAGGATTTCGTGTCGACGCGTCCGGGTGAGGTTCACACGCTTCTGGGTAAAGGAAGCGAGTTCGAGGGGAAGCTCACCTTCGAAGGTCAGGTTCGAATCGACGGCAAGTTCAACGGGCAGATTGTCACCAAGGACGTGCTCGTCATTGGCGACGGCGCCCGCGTGCAGGCGGAGATTCAGGCCGGCACCGTCATCATCAACGGCACCGTGGAAGGCAACGTGCGCGCCACGCAGCTCATCGAGCTGAAGCAGCCGGGCCGAGTGAAGGGCAACCTGGAGACGCCGTCACTCTCCATGGACCGCGGCGTCATCTTCGAGGGCTCCCTCAAGATGGAGAACATCGGCAAGGGTGGCGGTAACCCGCCCCCGCCCGGAGAGAAGAAGTAACGGTGCGCATGTTCGCGTCCCACGCGCGGAAGGTCCCGGGGCTCATCGGCCTCGGGGTCGTCTCGCTCGGAGTCCTGTTTGGCGGCTGCGAGGGCTGCCAGAAGAAGACGCCGGTCGATGACATCCATGCGGAGGACGCGGGGCTGCGCTCGGGCGTGAAGGTGCCGCTGCCGCCGGGTTGGTCCGCGCAGGTGGCCACCGACGGCAGCTTCCAGGCGGGCCCTCCCGGCCGCCCGGCGCTGCGCGTGGATTTGAAGCCGGGGCAGGGCGAGCAGATGCCCTCCTCGGAGACGCTGGCGGACAACGTCCGTCAGCAGATGAAGCAGTTCACGCTGTCGCTGGACCAGGAAGAGGACACGCCCTCCTTCGCCCTGCTGCGCGTGACCATGGCCCCGTCCCTGACGGACGGCGGACTGGGCCCGGAGGCGCCCGCGTTCTTCGGCGCCCGGCGCGTGGGAGACGACCTGTTCCTCTGCGCCAGCCTCCCCGGCGCCACCGCCGAGGAAGTCCGCCTGGCCACCGAGGCCTGCCGTACCATCCAGGTCCAGGCCGCGCCCCGCTGACAGTCCCCTGTCGTGAAGGTCGCGGCCTCCTTATGAAGGAGCGCGGAGACCCCATGGACGACTGGCGCAAGAACCTCATCGACGACGCGGAAGGCATTGGCGAGCTGCTCGCGCGCACGAAGCGCATCGCCGTGCTGGGCATCCGGCCGGAAGCGCAGGCGGACAAGCCCGCGCATGCCATCCCGAAGTTCCTCAAGGACCACGGCTTCACCGTGCTGCCCGTGCCCACGCACGGCGAGCAGGGGAGCATCCTGGGCGAGCCCATCTCCGCGTCGGTGAAGGACGTGCCCGGAGAGGTGGACGTGGTGCAGGTGTTCCTGCGGCCGGACGACATCACCGCGCACGTGGACGGCATGCTGGAGAAGAAGCCGTATGCCGTATGGTTCCAGCTGGGCATCCGCAACGACGCCGCGGCCGAGCGGCTGGCGCGCGCAGGCATCCGCGTGGTGCAGGACCACTGCATGAAGGTGGAGTGGAAGAAGCGCCACCCGGACGCCCGATAAGCGCCAGCCAGAGGGGAACCCGGGAACGTCCTGCGCGGCCCGGGTGTCCCCATTACGTGAGGAGCGTGATGTTTCTGGTGGCTGCGACTGGCAGGGGATGGACTTCGGGCCCGGCCCGGGGTGCAATTCCGTCCACGTACTGTCAGCCGGAGTCCCCGGGACTTCCCGAAAGCCGTCCGACTTCCTAACCTTAGCCTCCCGACCTGTGCCGAGCGCCCGCCCGTCCCGGGTCTTCACACTGTGCCCCTCGTAAGGAGTCCGCGCATGACGCTCACCGAGATGCTTCCCCTCCCCCTGGCCGCCGTGGAGATCGGGCCCCTGGGTGAGCAGCTAGCAGCGGCGGGGGGACTGGTCATCACCGCGGCCGCCGCGCTCTGGGCCGCGTGGACCCGCCCGGCGCAGCAGCCGGCTCCGGTGCCGGTGCCCGTGCGCCGCGATCCTCCGCGCCGCCGCTAGGCCGCTCCGTCGCACCGTCTGATTCGGGCCCTGCCCCGGCGCCGCGAAACGCAGCGCCGGGCGGCCCCTGCTGAAAGCAGTCTCCCGCTCAGCGCTTCATCGCCAGCGACAGCGCGAAGTCTCCGTCCGCGTCCGTCCACCACGCGGCCAGGTCGAGGCCCGCGTCGCCAAGCTCCGCCTGCACCTGCTCGCGACAGAACTTGCAGCTCACCTCCGTGCGCAGACATTCGCCTTCCGCGAACTCCACGCGCCGCTCCAGGTCCTTCAGCCACACGGACTGGGCCTTGCGTGAGATGAGCCGCATCTCGATCCACTTGTTCGCTTCGTCGAACGGGGCCAGGTGCTCGAAGGCCTCCGGGTCGAAGTCCGCGTTCAGCTCGCGGTTGAGCACGCGCAGCACGTTGCGGTTGAAGTCCGCCGTCACGCCCGCGCTGTCGTTGTAGGCGGCGAACAGGCGCTCGCGGTCCTTGATCAGGTCCGTGCCCAGCAGCAGTCCGTCACCGGGCTCCAGTCCGGACGCCAGCTCGCGCAGGAACAGCGCGCGCTGTGCGGGCTTCAGGTTGCCAATGGTGCCGCCCAGGAAGGCGACGAGCCGCCGGCCGCCGCCCGGGATGCGGCCCAGGTGCTGCTCGAAGTCGCCCACCACCGCGTGCACCGCGATGCGCGGGTACTCGCGAGCCAGACCCTCCGCGGCCTTGCGCAGGAAGGCCTCGCTCACGTCGAAGGGCACGAAGCGCTTGAGCTGTCCGGCCGCGTCCATCGCGTCCAGCAAGAGGCGCGTCTTCTCACTGGTGCCGCTGCCCAATTCCACCAGCGTGTCCGCGCCGCTCAGCCGCGCCACGTCGTCCGCGTGGGCGCGCAGAATCTCCCGCTCGCGGCGTGTGGGGTAGTACTCCGGCAGGCGGGTGATGTCGTCGAAGAGCTGGCTGCCGCGCTCGTCGTAGAGCCACTTGGGGCTCAGCTCCTTGGGCCCATGGCAGAGCCCCTCCAGCACCTCCGCGCGCAGCGAACGCCGCGCGTCCCCGGGTTGCACGTGCACGTCCACCTTCACGCCTGGCGCCGAGTAGCCCTCCGCGACGCGTGCCTCACCCTGCTCCGACCTCATCCTCATGTGACCCTCACTTCACGTCGCGTGCACAGCGGAAGCCGGCGAAGATCTGCCGGCGGATGGGGAAGTCCCAGTTGCGGAAGCTGTTGCGCACCGCCACCGGCGCGCTCGCCCAGGCGCCACCGCGCAGCACCTTGGACGTGTCTCCGAAGAAGACCTCCGAGTACTCGCGGTACGGAAAGGCCCTGAAGCCCGCGTACGGTTGGAAGTCGCTGGCGGTCCATTCCCAGACGTCGCCCAGCAAGCCCCAGACGCCGTCCGCGCTGCGGCCCGAAGGGTGGCTGCCCACGGGCGACGGCCCCCAGCGCGTCCCGCCCAGGTTGGCGTGCGCGTCCGTGGGCGCTGCGTCCCCCCAGGGGTGCGCGCGAGTGACGCCGTCACTGCCCTGCGCGGCCTTCTCCCACTCGGCTTCCGTGGGCAGGCGCTTGCCGGCCCAGCGCGCGTACGCGTCCGCTTCGTACCAGGACACGTGCTGCACGGGTTCGTCCTTGGGCAGGCGCTCCATCGTGCCGAAGCGGCGGCGCAGCCAGACGTGGTGGCCCTGCGGACTCCAGAAAAGCGGGTGACGGATCTTCTCCGCCTGGATCCACGCGAAGCCCTTGGGGTCCCACCAGCGCGGATCCTCGTAGCCGCCGGACTCCACGAACACGAGGAAGTCCCCCGTGGTGACGGGGTGCGCGTCCAGGAGGAAGGGCGCCACGTCCACGACGTGACGGGGGCGCTCGTTGTCGTAGGCCCACGGGTCGTCGCCGCCCAGGTGCACCGGGCCGCCGGGGATGAAGACCTCGTGCTGTGGCACCGCGCCGGGCTGGGGGCGCAGGGCCTCCACCGGGTGGTACTCCACGTGCGTCATCAGCTGCAGCGTGGCGGCCAGCGTCTCCGCGTGCTGCTGCTCGTGCTGCGCCACCATGCCGAAGGCGAAGCCGCCGTGGAGCAGCGGGTCCGCGCTGTCCTCGGGCAGCGTCTCCAGGTGCGCGCCCACCGCCTCGCGCACGCGGGTGGCGTAGGCCCAGGCGGCCTCCGGCTCCAGCAGGGGCAGCGCGGAGCGCGTGTTTCGCGGGTGGCGGAAGGCGTCGTAGATGGCGTCGAACGCAGGGTCGGTGAAGGCCGGAGCCCCCAGCGCGCGCAACAGCCACTGCTCCTCGTAGTTGGCCACGTGGGCCACGTCCCAGACGAGCGGGGACATGAGCGGCGAGTGCTGCCGCATCAACTCCGCTTCCGGCAGCGGCGCGAGCATCGCCTGGATGCGCTCACGCCCCGCCTCCAGCTCCCGCCACGCCCGGGCCTTCCACGACCCGGCCTGGCGGACGCGCGCACTCCCCTGTTCCTGGCTCCTCAGCGACATGGTCGGCCCAAGGTAGGAAGGGGCTCCAGGCCCCGCTAACCCCCCGGGCCCCCCTGGTGGGACAGACCCGTGAGGGAGCACACGTTTGCGAGCCTGCTTCCCCTCCGAAATGATCCGCGGTCCTAACGGGGTTGCGGGCACCTGTCGGAGAATTCTGGACCGGAAAGTTCGTTTCTGTCCAAAAGATATTCCGGAAGCGCGGCTCCAGCCTCAGGGCGGTCCGCGCGGGCGGCGGGCCTGGATCCGGTCCAGCAGTTGGAGCAGGTCGAACCGGTGCGGCAGCCGCCACCGGCGCCACATGGCGGTGAGGCGCAGCAGGCTGGCCCCGGCGATGGCGGCGGCCTCCGCCAGGGGCGCGGGCAGCTTCAGGCCCACCGCGAGCGCGACGTAGAGCAGGCCGCACAGCAGCGCGACGGTGGCGTACAGCTCGCCCGGGGACACCAGCGCGGTGCGCTCGCCCAGGAGCACGTCCCGGATGACGCCGCCGCCCACGGAGGTGACGACCCCCAGGAACACCGCGGACGGCAGGGGCAGCTGGAACGCGAGCGCCTTCTCCAGCCCCAGCACCACCCACATGCCCAACAGCAGCGCGTCCACCACGTCCAGCGCCCGGTGCAGCCGGGACAGCCACGGCGCGAAGAGGACGGCCAGCACCGCGCAAGCGCCCACCGCCAGCAGGTAGCGCGAAGAGCGCAGCGCCGCGGGCGTTTGCCCGAGCAGCACGTCGCGCAGCATGCCGCCCCCCACGCTGGTGCAGATGGAGAGGGCCAGCACCGCCATGGCGTCCAGCTCCCTCCGCAGCGCGTGCAGCGCCCCTGACAGGGCCCCCAGCCCCACCGCGCCCAGCTCCAGGTAGACGGGCAGCGTCAGCATGCCCCCCGAACCTCCCAGAGTGGCCGCTCCGGCCCCAAGGGGGTCATCCTCCAGGGTAGCCATCTGTCCACCAGTTGTCGTGGTATTCCGGGAAGGCGTGTCCGTGTGGGGGAGGGGGTCTCTATGCTGCGGGACATGGTTCAGCCCGCGCCGCACAAGCCCGTGCTGGTGGTGGAGGACGACGAGGATGCTCGCGCCGCCATCGCCGAAATCCTGGAAGCCGACGGCTACGAGGTGGCCGTCGCCGCCAATGGCCAAGAGGCCCTGGACGAGCTCCAGCACCTGCCCCCGCCGAGCCTCATCCTGCTGGACCTGAGGATGCCGGTGATGGACGGCCCGGAGTTCCTGCGCCACCTGCGCGCGGACTGGCCCCGGCTGAAGGCCGTGCCGGTGCTGCTGCTGTCGGGCGTGGGGGCGGAGGCGCTGCCTGACACGGGCGGCCTGCTGAAGAAGCCCATCGTCCCGGACGAGCTGCTGGCCACCGTGGGCCGGCTGTCCGGCCGGATCGCCTGAAGCCGGGGGCCTCGCGCGAACGAGGGCCCTTCGTGCGTCAGCCCAGCCGCGTCACCGCGAGCAGCGTGAGCGTGCTGGCGCGAGGGTCCTTCTCGTAGACGAGCTCCAGGTCGTGGCCCTCCACGCGGTGCCGCGCGGGTCCCGCCACCGAGTCGTGCGACTTCGTCCGCTCCGCCAGCCGCGCCAGGGTCTGTTGCAGGGCCTCGAAGGCCTCGGACGACATCCGCCCCACCTCCCGCCACGCGGGCGGTGCGTAGTGGACGCGGTAGGGCAGGACCAGGCGATTTCTTGCGGAAGACTGGGACACGGGTTCGGTTCCTCGACACTCCATCGCTATTGCGAACCGCGTGCCTGTCCGCCGCTCCCGGGAATTCCGGGCACTTTCGCGGTGGGTCGGCGGTGACGTCTGAAGAAGTTACGGACTCGACCGAATCGTGGGGGAAGAAATGACTGGCCGTATGGCAGGCCTGGAAGAGGGGTGAAGGGGCCCTGGCCGTCCGGCCGGGTGGGGCTGGGGC
>NZ_RAWQ01000323.1:0-7218 GCF_003668965.1 Corallococcus sp. AB030 | reverse complement strand
GGCCTCGGGGGAGAGGGGGATGCGTGGGGTGAAGGCAGCCACACGCGAAGTGTGCGCTGTTGCCCGGGACCTAAGCAGGAATGGACGCGGGCCCTCAAGCTGAGAACCTGGATGCAACGGTTGTTCTGGGCATGAAGGCTTGCGCACGAGCCTCTACGCGCTCATGCAATTCACGACGTGCACTTGCGTCCGTGCACAACGTGCGGCACTCCCCGCTTCTGGCGCAAAGCCGACACCGGCCCTTCAGGGCAGGAGGCTCGTCGCGAGGCGGTGGCCATGCTCCCGCGCGCGCTCCATCCAGGAGCTGGCCCGCGGGAGATCCTCGCGGTTCGTAGGCGGGGGGGACCATGGCTCGGAAGCTTCTCACGGCGGCTGAGTGTCGGCTGTGTGTCGATCGCGTCGTACCCATCGAACTGAAGCGGGAGGCCGCGGCGCGCGCCATCGAGGTGAACCCAGAGAACGATCCGGCGCCCGTGCTGGCCCGGGTGAAGCGCGCGGGCTCCTCGTGGCATCCGCTCAAGCTGGCGCTCGAGACGGGCAAACGCTGGAAGCCTGGGCAGACGCTGCGCATCCGGTTCCTCGACGGCAGCCCGACGCAGCGCCGGCGCGTCGTGGAGATGGCGGACCAGTGGATGCAGTTCGCGAACATCCGGTTCGACTGGAAGGGCGGTCCGGGTGCGGAGATCCGCGTCTCGTTTTCGGCCGATGCGGGCTCGTGGTCCGCCGTGGGCACGGACTGCCTCATCACGCGGTACTTCCCGAAGAACGAGCCGACCATGAACTTCGGCTGGCTCGAGGACGACACGGACGACGTCGAGTACCGCCGCGTCGTCGTGCACGAGTTCGGTCACGCGCTCGGCTGCATCCATGAGCACCAGAACCCGAAGGGCGGCATCCAGTGGAACGTGCCCGCGGTCATCGCGGCCTTCAGCGGCCCGCCCAACAACTGGTCCGAGGAGGAGATCCGCTTCAACGTCATCGACAAGTACTCGCTCGATCAGCTCAACGCGACGCGGTTCGACCAGAACTCCATCATGCTCTACGGCTTCCCGAAGGAGCTCATCAAGGGGCCGCCGTCGCTGCTGCGCAGCGGAACGCCGAGCAACACGCGGTTGTCGGCCCGGGACAAGTCCTTCATCCGGAAGATGTACCGGCCCACGAACGGCAAGGCACACCGGGCCGCCGGGCGGTGGACCGCCGTGTCCCAGCACGGCCCGATGATGTAGCGGGTCCGGTGGCTCCGGCGCAGGCCGCCCGGAAACACGGGCGGTCCGCCGCCGCGCATCAGCGCCGGCACAGGAAGATGTCGTCGAAGGCGCCGTCTCCGAGGGGCCGCTTCAGGGGCTCGACGCGGAAGCCGGCCTGGGTGAGCACGCGATCCCAGGTGTCCCGGGTGAAGAGCCCCTCGACGTGCCGGTCGTGGACGGCCTGGACGGTGTCCCCGTCGCGCAGCAGGAACGCGAAGTCGACCTGGTAGGTGCTGTCCTCGGGGTGGGGATCCCACGTCCACATGAGGCCGCGCATCGAGCGGCCTCCGCGGTCCTCCTCCAGCGTCTCCGTGGTGTCCTGGAAGGTCTCCCGCAGGGTGTCCGGCGCGAAGATGGCGGCGCCGCCGGGCCGCGTGTGCTCGAACGCCGTCCGGGCCGCGGCGAGCAGGTCCTCCTCCGTCAGCATGTAGCAGATGGCGTCGTGGACCAGCACCGCGTCGAACGTCCGGCCCAGGCGCAGGGTGCGCATGTCTCCGAGGACGTGCTCGCAGTCCGGGTTCTGCTCGCGGCTGAGCTGCTGCATGCCCGGGGAGAGGTCCGTGAGTGTGCAGGTGAAGCGGCGCTTCAGGTGCAGCGCGGTGTTTCCGGCGCCCGCTCCGAGCTCCAGCAACGTTTGCGGCCGCGGGGAGATGATGTGCTCGAACGCCGACTGGAAGCAGACGGCCTCGTCTTCATGGTCCTCGGGAGGGTCGACCAGGGAGTACCAGGGCACCAGCTCGCTGTAGAGGAGAGGTTGCATGGGACGGGGTTCTAGCACCCACCCGTTCCGTCCCGCCGGGAGCCGGCCGCCGTGGAATGAACCTTCATTCCGCCGCCGCGTCAGGGAACGCGCGGTGGGCCGTCACGCGCTCCTGTTCGGGCGACGGACACCCGGCGAAGGAGCGCATGCGGATGGCGAGGTCCCGGAAGCAGCTCCTCAAGGGGGATGCGGTAGGGCTGGCGAAGCTCGAATGCGCCTTGAGGGGCGAAGACCCCGACATGGTCCCCCACGTGGCCGCCGATAAACTCGCCAGGTACCGTGAGGGGCTGAGACTGCTGACCCGAATCCTCTCATCGCCGGGAGACCCCACGCTTCGCGAGGCCGCCGTCTACGGATTCGTGTTCGCACACCTTGCTCCAGAGCACCTCGTGCTCCTGCGGCGCATCTACGCGAATCCGCACGAGGCACCGGGCGTCCGCTCACAGGCCGCGGAGGCGCTGGGCTCTCACTACTCGAACTACCGGCACATCTGGCAGCGCCGCTACCGCCGTGTCATCGATTTGCTGGTACGCGGGCTCGATGACCCAGAGCCCGCGATCCGGTTCTGGTCCATCTACGCGCTGGCCGGACACAAGGACCCGAGGATCCGTCCCAAGCTTCAGGCCATCGCGGAGAACGACACCGCGACCGTTCCCGGGATGTGGTCACTCCGGCAGGAGGCGCTCTGGGCCCTCGACTGGGGGACGGACCTCGTCCTTCGCGATCCCCAGTCATTCTGAGCAGGGGCCCGCCCATTTCCCTTCACGCCCAGGGAGACGGGCTGGCCCGGCCCTCCAGGGCGTGATGCCGAGCATCCGGTTCCCAAGGAGGGCCGTCCCCGGATGGGGGGCGGGTTTCCCTCGGCCGAGGAGGCTCGCCGCGTCCGGCGGATGATTCCGTGCTGGGGCACGGAGTCATCCGCCTGGATGCAACCGGGTGTCTCAAGAGTCCGGCGCGGTACAGGCGATCGCCCGTTCAGGCCACGACTCCGTGCTTGGGGCGCGGAGTCGTCCACTCTGGACTCAACAATGAGCGAGTGGGGCGGCGCCTACTCGCAATTGTATTGGATATACACTTTGGGGGAGGGGACCGCGTTGCAACTCGAGCCGAGCGTCGAGCATGGCTGACCCTCCGGGTTGGCGGAGGCGCACCTTTGAGGCGGGCAGGAGCCGTTGCAATACAAAACCCCGCAGAGTTCGTCGCAGAACCCCTCGTTGCCGTTTGTATCCCTGCGCCATGTTCCACCGACGGTGACGCATGCTCCATTGCTGCACGTCTGTCCTGAGGAACAGGTCTGGACCAGGGTGTCGGTGGATCCACACGTGCCGCCGCTGACGCAACCGGTGCCGGTGGTCCTCCGGACGGTATTGCCGCTGCAGTAGGTCGTGCTCGCGGTGGAGCATGTCTGGACAAATGAATCCGAGGAACCACAAGCCCCACCACTGCAGCCGGTGCCCGTGCTCCTGCGGATATCGTTGCCGCTGCAGTAGGTGCTGCTCGCGGTGGAGCACGTCTGGACAAGTTGCTGGGCGGACACGCAGGAGCCACTGAGGCAGCCGCTGTTGACCGTTCTGTAGACGGTATTGCCGCTGCAGTAGGAGCTGCCGACACCCGTCTGACACGTCTCGACAAGTTGCTGGGCGGACACGCAGGAGCCACTGAGGCAGCCGCTGTTGACCGTTCTGTAGACGGTATTGCCGCTGCAGTAGGAACTGCCGACACCCGTCTGACACGTCTGGACGAAGTTGTCGCTGGAGTCACAGGAGCCACCGCTGCAGCCGGTGCCCGTGCTCCTGCGGACATCGTTGCCACTGCAATAGGTGCTGCTCGAGGTGGAGCACGTCTGGATGAGGGTGTCGCTGGAGCCACAGGAGCCGCCGCTGCAGCCGGTGCCCGTGCTCCTGCGGACGGTGTTGCCACTGCAATAGGTGCTGCTCGAGGTGGAGCACGATTCGATGAGTTGCTGGGTGGACCCGCAGGCGCCGTTGATGCAGCCCTGGTAGACGGTCTGGTAGGCGCCGTTGCCGCTGCAGTAGGCCCCGCTGGTCCCCGTCTGACAGGTCTGGACGGCGGTGTCGGTGGAGGTACAGGCGCCGCCGCTGCACGTTCCGGTGCCGGTGGTTCTGCGGACGACGTCACCGCTGCAGTAGGTGGTGCTCGCGGTGGAGCAGCTCAGGGGCGCGCCACCGCATGAACCGGCGCCATTGCAGACGTCGCCCGTGGTGCAGCTGTCGCTATCATTGCAGCTCGTCCCCGAGGCCTTCGGCACGTAGCTGCACGTCCCGTTGGAGCAGGTGCCCGCCGCCTGGTAGCACTGGCTGGGCGGGCTGTTGCAGCTCAGCGCCGCGCCGCCGCACGTGCCCGCGCCGTTGCAGACGTCGCCCGTGGTGCACGCGTTGCCGTCATTGCAGCTCGTCCCCGAGGACTTCGGTGCGTAGCTGCACGTCCCGTTGGAGCAGGTGCCCGCCGCCTGGTGGCACTGGCTGGGCGGGCTGTTGCAGCTCAGCGCCGCGCCGCCGCACGTGCCCGCGCCGTTGCACACGTCGCCCGTGGTGCAGCTGTTGCCATCATCGCAGCTCGCCCCCGAAGCCTTCGGGACATAGCTGCACGTCCCGTTGGAGCAGGTGCCCGCCGCCTGGTAGCACTGGCTGGGCGGGCTGTTGCAGCTCAGCGCCGCGCCACCGCACGTGCCCGCGCCGTTGCAGACGTCGCCCGTGGTGCAGCTGTTGCCATCATCGCAGCTCGCCCCCGAAGCCTTCGGGACGTAGCTGCACGTCCCGTTGGAGCAGGTGCCCGCCGACTGGTGGCACTGACTGGGCGGGCTGTTGCAGCTCAGCGCTGCGCCACCGCACGTACCGGCGCCGTTGCACACGTCGCCCGTGGTGCAGGCGTTGCCGTCATCGCAGAGGGTCCCCGCGCTCTTGGGCGGGTAGGTGCACGCGCCGTTGCTATACGTGCCCGGGGAGTCATGGCAGGCGTCCGGAGGCGTCGTGCAGGCCGGCACTCCCGCGCAGACTCCCGCCCCGCTGCACACGTCGTTGAGGGTTCCTCCGTTGCCATCGTCACACGCGGTGCCCGCGGCCTTCGGTGCATAGGTGCACGCACCCTCGCTGCACGTGCCCGCCGCCGCGTAGCACTGCCCGGGCGGGCTGTTGCAACTCACCGGCGTCCCCGCGCACCCTCCGGCCCCGTTGCACGTCTCCTCCACGGTGCACGCGTCTCCGTCATCACAGCTGGCGCCCGAAGCCTTGTACGCGTAGGCGCACGCTCCATCGCCGCCGCACGTCCCGTCCGCCACGTAGCACTGCCCGGGCGGACTGCTGCAACTGGTGGCGCTCCCCGCGCAAACGCCCGCGCCATTGCACGCGTCCTGCCCGGTGCACGCATCCCCGTCATCGCAACTGGTGCCCGAGGCCTTCGGCGCGTAGCTGCACACCCCGTTGCCGCACGTCCCGGCCGCCTCGTAGCAAGGCCCTGGGGCGCTGTCGCAGCTCACCCCCGCGCACGCGTCATACACATACGTCTCCGCCGTCTTCAGGCTCGCGCCGCTGACGCCGATTCCGCCCACCACCAGCACCTTCCCCCGCCCCTCCAGCGGCACTGCCACGTGCACGTACCGCGCGCCTCCCATCACGGTCGTCACGCTCCACAAACGGGTGTCCGGGGCGTACACCTCCGCGCTGCCCAGCGCGTTCGTCGCCGCGCTGCCGTACATGCCTCCGGCCACCAGCACCTGTCCCGTGCTCAGCGGCACCGCCGTGTGCAACTCGCGCGCGGTGCCCAGCGCACCCGCCGCGCTCCACAGCCCCGTGCTCGGGTCGTATTCCTCCGCCGTCGCCACCAGCCCGGTGCTGCTGTTGCGCCCGCCCACCACCAGCACCTTGCCGGAAGGCAGCAGCGTCGCCGTGTGGTTGTGGCGCGCGGTCGACAGGCTTCCCGTCGCAATCCAGGTGTTGCTGGAGGGCGTGTACAGCTCCGCGCTCGTCAGGCTGGTGCTCGCTCTTCCGCCCACCACCAGCACCTGGCCCGAAGGCAGCAGCGTCGCCGTATGGTTGCGTCGCGGCATCGCCAGACTCGCCCCCGCGCTCCACGTGCCGGAGGCCGGGTCATACACATCCACCTTGCCTTGCGGTCCCGAACCGTTCCCGCCGCCCGCCACCAACACCTTGCCCGAGGGCAGCAGCGTCGCCGTCAGGGAGTCTCGTGCCACTCCGGTGGCGAAGCTGCCAGCGGAAGTCCAGGCATTGGAGGCCGGGTCATAGAGGGCAGTGGAAGCCAGACGGCCCGTCGCGTTCTCCCCGCCCGCCACCAGCACCATGCCCGAGGGCAGCAGCGTCGCGGTGAGGACCTGCCGGGGCTCCGGCATGGGGGCCGCGGCCGTCCAGGTGCCCGTGCCCGGGTCGTAAAGAGCCGCGGAGGACAGATACCCGCCAGCGTTGTACCCACCCGCGACCAGCACCTTGCCTGAGCTCAGCGCCACCGCCGCGTGGTACTTGCGCGCTTCCGCCATGTCGGCCGTGGCATTCCACCCCTCCACGAGAGGGGACGCGTTGCGAGTCAGCGTCTTCTCTTCGGGCGGCTTGCTACAGCCGACGACAACACAGAAAAACCCCAACAGCAGAGCCCGGCCGGCTCTCATTGCTTGCATGACATCCCCATGAATGGAGGCTGTCTCCACGCCCCCCGTTGACTGGCCTTCGAAGGCCAGGGTGCCTCACTTGGCGTGAAGAATACAATCGCACTGCTGATCATCCAGACGTATGAGCTCATACGCTAATCCCACCCGCAGACTGGGGTTTTGGGTGACTCATGCGAGTCAAGATTCAGTCATCCGGGCTGACGACTTGCGTCAAGCTGTTGCGACGACCGTTTGAGACCGCCGGCTGAGGGTGGGACTCAAGTGAGTGTCGCTGCGCAATCTTTCGCCCTCAGGGGTTCTTCACGGCGAGACACGTTCATCGCCATGAGAGGGATTCCGTGAGGCAATGTTGGATGGGAATGCTGTGGGCGCTGGCGCTCGGGCTGCTGAGCGCATGCGGGCCCGGGGTGAAGGGCCGGCTGGGTCCCCAGCCACAGTTGGAAGCGGGTCTGGATCCAATCCTGAGCGTTGGATGAGTTGACAGGCCATCGAGCGGCCGTGGGCCTGTTCATCGGCAGGGTGCGAGACGTCTGGAGGGTTACCTCGACGGAGGAGTACTCATGCCGAAGGTG
>NZ_RAWQ01000322.1:0-7317 GCF_003668965.1 Corallococcus sp. AB030 | reverse complement strand
GGAGAGCCGCGGCACGCAGCGCCACTCCCTGCTGCGTGCCGCGGCGGAGCAGCCCTGTCAGGAGGCGCCGCTGCCCGGCAGTTAGCCGCACGCCCTGCTGGGGCCTCTTCCGGCGCACGCTGCTCATTACCAACGCAGCGTACCCCTGAACGGAATTACTCCGGTTGGCTTAGGGCCCGTCGATGAAGCCACTTTGGTGTTGGCGATGCCGGCAAGAGATGCCGACGTTGGACGAGTCGGAGTTCGAGGAGGTCTCGAACCTCTACCGCGCCGCGTTCCGTTCGTCGGAGCCCACCATGGAGGCGCGCTTCGCTCCCGTCAGCCAGGCCTACGAGAGGCTGACGGGCTATGCCGGCTGCCATCCGAACGCGGTGATTCACCACCGCATCGCCCAGTACGGCCCGCAGTGCACTGACTGCGGCAAACCGCTGCGCACCCCTGAGGCCCGGTACTGCGCCGCCTGCGGAAAGGTTCGCCAGACACCGGGCGATTCTTCCCGTTGACAAGGCAGGGCCTCGACCCTACTTTGGGCCCCGCTTCGCGCATCACCCGCGGTGGTAGCTCAGTTGGTAGAGCACGAGCTTCCCAAGCTCGGGGTCGAGGGTTCGAATCCCTTCCGCCGCTCTGAAGAAACAAAGGCCGGTGGTTCCTTCCTGGAACCACCGGCCTTCGTGTTTCCGGGCCTCGGAATTCACTGCGAGCGCTGGATGGGTCGTACTGGGGGGCAGCTAGACTGCCCGGCAGTGAACGCTGCCTTCCCTCCCCTGGGCTCTCCTCCATGTACGACGCTGAGATCACCGCCGCGCTGAACAAAGTGACGAAGTTCATGGGGAAGGCGGTCATCAAGGGCGCGCCCCCGCACGTGAACGCGGTCAAGCCGTTCATCAAGGACGCCCTCACGCAGGTGGTGAGCCAGCTGGCGGGCGCGCTCAAGCAGGCGGGATTCCAGAACCAGACGGGCACCCTGCTGGCGACCAACTTCCTCCACCGCACGGCGATGGACCTCTACGGCCCCTGCTCCGCCGCCGCCGTGCTGTCCGCGCGCAGGGAGTGGGGCGCGATGGACAACGCCTGGAACCTGCATCCGCTCAGCTTCGCCTGGAGCGTGGGCCGCAACGCGCTGGGCACGGTGAAGACGCTCGCGGAGACTCCGGCGGATCGCGTCTGGCGGATCATCCAGGACATGGTGCGGGCCCACGTGGACTTCGGCTCCTCGCTGGTGAGCCGCATCATGGCGGACCGCGCCCTGCTGCAGAACGCCTTCAACATCGTCGGGGGCCTCGCAGAGGTGAATGTCACCGGCAGCGACCCGCACCACACCGGCCACCGCGTCGCGCTGCTGCGGTTCTCCTGCGGAGGGCGGGTCGTCTACAAGCCGTCGGACCTCACCTTCCAATTGCTGCTCATGGGCGACCCCCAGTCGTACCAGTTCTGCCACGCGCACTACCCCGCCTTGATGCCGTACACCGACAGCCTCTTCACCACGCTCGACGCGGACCTTCCGGCCATCCGCATCGTCGCGTTTCCGCACGCGCAGGGTGAGTACGGCTACATGCAGATGGTCGCGAAGACGGGGCAGATTGCCCTGGCGAATCAGCCCACGTACTTCCGGAAGCTGGGTCGGCTCATCACGGTGTCGGCGGTGTTCGGCATCACCGACCTCCATCACGAGAACGTGATGGCCACGGCCCAGGGTCCCCACCTCATCGACGCGGAGATGGGCTTCAACTACCCCGCGGGGCCGCTCGACAACCCCATTTCCCACGCCGCGCTGTCCCAGGTGCTCCACATCGCCCCGCCGCACCACAGCATGGTGGGCGGCATCTTCACCTCCGAGCTCTACCGGGGACAGTGGGAGGCCAGCACGGTGTCGGCGCCCTACAACACGAAGGAGGTCAACGCGGGGTTCAGCACCGCGCTCGGCGGCCCCTGGGTCCAGGCAGCCACGTACCCGAACGACATCCTGGCCGGCATCCGCGAAGAGGTGGACCGCATCACCACCGCCGTCAACACGGGCCGGGTGGACGCCTGGCTCAACCAGTTCCAGAACGTCGCCCCCATGGCGCGCGTGCTCCTGTCGACGACGGTCATGTGCAACACGCACGCGGTGGGCATGAGCCAGAACATGAACGGCACCCTGGGGACGGAGGCCCATGCCATCGGCCAGGGCATGTTCGAATGGTTGATGTGGTACGGCGGCCACCACAACGCGGTCCCCGCGGCACTCTTCGAACCCCACAACCGCCAGCACTTCTTCACGCCCCTGCGGACCCAGGGCGTCACCTACCTCGCCGCGACCCAGCAAGACACGAGGGTGGCGAACCTCACGGAGGTGCGCAACACGGTGAACCGGCTGCGGGGCGCCATGGGCCGGCCACAGCTCAAGACCCGGCTGCGCACGGCGCTGGAGGCGACGCTCAAATGTGGCCCGCTGCTCTGACGGGCCACGGCCGCTACTTCGCGAGCCACGCCGCGAAGCGCTTGTCGAGGAGCGGCGCCGCCTTGTCGACGGCGTCCCAGGTGTCGTCGTCGAGCTTCGGCGCGTCGTGACCGAACGGCCCCGCGCGTTTTCCGAACGTCTTCTTGAGGTCGGCGGTGATCCACAGCCCGTTCATGTTGTGGAACCACCGCCACGCCAGCTCGCGGAGGCCCGGCGCTTCGCGGAGGTGTTTGTCCCAGAGGCCGCGCGGGAGCGCCTGCTTCACGAACTCCGACCCCTTCGCCTTGCGTGTCGCGACAGCCTCGAGCAGTGCGCGGTGCGCCGGGAATCGCGACGCATCGAGCAGGCCCCGTGTCGCGGCATAGCCAATGAAGAGCCCGGTCGTGACGTCGGGATACCGCTCGAGGGCGCCCCCGCCCTCCACGGCGAGGGTGACGGAGAGGGCCTCGTCGAACTCGAGCGTGAGCCACACGTGCTCCGCGGTGTCGAGCGCGAAGTCCCAATAGGCGACGGTGAGCGCGTCTTCGTCAGCGAAGGCGGCGCTACGACCGGTGGGCGGGCCGAGCAGTTTCGTGATCTCCGCCTCCGCCTTCACCTTCCACGGCACGCCCAGGACGTCCTCGCCCACCTTCGAGCGCACCCACGCGGAGGAGACGTAGGGGATGAACGTCTTGGCCGTCTTCGGGATGGGCAGGAAGGCGTCATTCAGGATGTCGTGGGAGAAGACGATTTCGACGCCGTGCTTCGCCGCTTCGACGTTCACCGAATCGGTGCGCTCACTCGTGGACGCGGGCACCTTCTTGCCAAGCACACCGGTCACGTAGGCGATGACCTCGGGGTCGTCCGAGCGCCGTCCCATGAGCGACGCCAGTTGCTGGACCTTCGGGCCGAGCTTCTTCATCACCGCGGTGGGAACGAACGTGTGCACCGTCGCGGGAGGCGCGGACGCGGGGGGCACGGCGTCGCCGTCCAGCCAGGCCGCGAAGTCGAAGTCCTTCGCCTTCGGCGCCCGGACCTTCTTCGCCTTCAGCCACGCAGCCAGCGCCTTGCGGCCGGACGCCCCCTCTTCGTCATCCAGGTCGGACACCTCCGTCTCGCCCCGGGCCCACAGCGCCAGGAACTCCTCGAGGCTGTTCGCGACCGTCCGCGCCTCCCCCTCCGAACCGACCAACGCCACAGCCCACGGAGCGTCCGCGCCGGGGTTCACGAGCGCGAGCAACGAGCCATCCGGGAGCTGGAGGAACGCGAAGGCGTCACGGTGAAGCCGGTCCGCCTTCGCCGGGTTCCACTCCTTCGGAACAGGCTCGGCCGCGAGCGCATCGAACCAGCCCAGCGTTCCATGGGACTGATTGCCAATCCAGGCGCCGACGTCCGCCAGCAGCGGTGGAATCTCATGCCCCTTCGGCGCCTTGGAGAGCTTGACCGTGTAGTTCGCCATCCGGGCAGCTTTGGCCGCGGCCCCCACGCTGTAAAGGCGCGCGGGCGTCTTGACTGAACGCGCTTTCAGCCACACCCTGGCAGGGTGAAGGCCCGCCCCGTCGACAATCCGCCCAACCCCTGGGCCAGCACCGCGGTGGAGTACCTGGACGAGATTCCCCCCGCGCGCCTGGAAGTCTGGGAGGACCACAGCCGCTCCATCATCGCGAGCAACGACAGCCCCGACGTGTGCTTCTCCTGGAGCGTCAACCCGTACCGGGGCTGCCTTCACGCCTGCGCCTACTGCTACGCGCGCCCCACGCACCAGTACCTGGACTTCGGCGCGGGCACCGACTTCGAAACGCGCCTCGTCGTCAAACCCAACGCTCCAGAGCTCTTGCGCGAAGCCTTCGACCGTCCGTCGTGGAAGGGAGAGACGGTCGTCTTCAGCGGCGTCACGGACTGCTACCAGCCCCTGGAGGCGTCGCTCCGGCTCACCCGCCAGTGCCTGGAGGTCTGCGCCGAGTACCGCAACCCCGTGGGCATCGTGACCAAGGGCGTGCTGATTGAGCGCGACCTGGACGTGCTCCAGCGGCTGGCGTCAGAGACGAAGCTGTTCGTGAGCATCAGCCTCCCCTTCCACAACGAGGAGCTGGCGCGCGCCATGGAGCCGCTCGTCGCCACACCGAAGCGGCGCCTGGCCACCATCCGCAAGCTCACGGAGGCCGGCATCGACGTGGCCGTGTCCGTGGCCCCCATCATCCCCGGCCTCAACGACGAGGACATCGCGCGGGTCGTCACCGCCGCCCGTGAGGCCGGCGCCACGCGCGCGCACTACACGCTCTTGCGGCTTCCCGGACCGGTGCAGGCCGTCTTCGAGGAGCGCCTGCGCGCGAAGCTGCCCCTGCGCGCGGAGCGGGTGCTGCACCGCATCCGCGAGACGCGCGGCGGGGAGCTCACCGACAGCCGCTTCAAGCACCGCATGCGCGGCGAAGGGCTCTACGCCCAAACAATCCACCAGCTCTTCGCGACGTCGGCGCGCAAGGTGGGCATGCGCGCCTCATCCATCACGGAGGCCGCGCCGGACACCTTCCGGCGCCCCGCGCGGCCCTCCACGTCACCCCAGCTGTCGCTCTTCTAGGCAGCGAAGGGCGCGACATCCGGGGGCGCTATTTCCGGATGGCTTGCAGGATGGACAGCAGGATGACCGCGCCCACCGTGGCCACCAGCAGCGAGTACAGGTTGAAGCCTGTCACGCCCCGGCCACCGAAGAAGCTGAACACCCAGCCGCCCAGCATGGCACCCACGATGCCGGCGACGATGTTGGCGAACATCCCCATCCGGGCGTTGGTGCCCTTGATGATGCTGGCCAGCCAGCCTGCGATACCGCCCAACACCAGCCACGAGCAGATTCCCATGACGTCCTCCAGGTAGGGCCGAAGCCTTACCAGACCTCACAGCGGTTCGCAGCGGGCGCCACCATCGGCGACCCCGCGGGGCAGGAGAAGGCCTGCTGGAACTGCGGCAGGTTCACGTCCGGCCCCTTCACGCGCAGGAACGCCGGCGAGTGCGAATCCGTCAGCGCCCGCTGCCGCGCAGCTTCATTACGAATCTTCGAGCACCACGATTGCGCGTGCGCGAGGAAGAACTGCTGCCCCGGGGTGAAGCGGTACGAGTTCGCCTTCGCCGCCTGCTCCGGGCGCTTCGCCAGGTAGGACTCCATGGCCGCGTACGCCAGCTTGAGGCCGCCCAGGTCCGCGACGTTCTCGCCCAGGGTGAGCTTGCCGTTCACCTTCACGTCGTCCACGGCGGTGTACTGGTCGTACTGGTTCTTCACGCACGACACGCGCTCGCGGAAGGCCTTGTCCGACGCCGGGGTCCACCACGTGCGCAGGTTGCCGTCCGCGTCGAACTGGCGGCCTTCATCATCGAAGCCGTGGGTGATTTCGTGGCCCACCACCATGCCCATGGCGCCGAAGTTCACCGCCGCGGACGCGTCCCGCCCGAAGAACGGCGGCTGGAGGATGCCCGCCGGGAAGACAATCTCGTTGGTGGCCGCGTTGTAGTAGGCGTTCACCGTGGGCGGCGACATGAACCACTCCTGCCGGTCCACCGGCTGGCCCACCTTGCGCAGCTGGCGCGCCTGCTCGAAGGCGTCCGCCGCCAGCACGTTGTCCAGGTACGAGTCGCGCGTCACCGTCAGCCCGTCGTAGCTGCGCCACTGGTCCGGGTAGCCAATCTTGTTGGTGATCTTCTTCACCTTCACCAACGCCTGCGCCTTGGTCTCCGCGTCCATCCAGGACAGCGTGTCCAGGTTGCGCTCGAAGGACTGCTCAATCTGCTGGACCATGTCCAGCGTGGTGGCCTTGCCGTCCGCGCCGAAGGTGCGCGCGATGAAGGGCTTGGCCAGCGCGTGCGGCAGCGCTTCGTCCGTGGCGTCCACGCACTTCTTCCAGCGCGCCAGGTCCGCCTTGGCGCCGGTGAGCACCGTGGACTCGAAGCGGAAGAACTCGTCGCGCAGCGCCTTGGGCAGCGCCGTCTGCACGTCCTTCACCAAGTGGTAGGAGAGGTACGGCCCCATGTCCGTCGGCCGCTGCTGACGCACCAGCGCGGACACCTCCGAGAAGAACTTCGGCTCCGTCACGTTGAGCGCTTCACCGGCGGGCAGCCCCACCTGCGCGAAGTAGGTGTCCCACTGGAACGCGGGCGCCAGCTGCTTCAGGCCCTGACGCTCCAGGCGGTGGTAGACCTTCTCCGGCTCGCGGCGCTCCTCCTTGGGCAGCCGCGCGTTGGCCAGGCGCGTCTCGATGGCGAGGATGCCAATGGCCTTGCGGCTGGCCACGAAGGGCGCGTCGCCCAACAGCTCGAACACCTTCTGCACGTGCGCCTGGTAGGCGTTGCGCGCCTCGCGCATCTTCACGTCGGGCTTGAGGTAGTAGTCGCGGTCCGGCAGGCCCAGGCCCCCGGCATCCACCACGGCGATGACCTGCGTGGCGTCCTTCTGGTCCTGATCCGACCCCACGCGGAACAGCGCGTTCACGTCGCGCGCGTGCAGCCAGGCCACCGCGCCGGCCACCGCCTGCGGGCTCTTCAGGCCGTTGAGCTTCGCCAGGTACGTGCGCAGCGTGGGCAACGACTGCTCCAGCTTCGCCTCGTCCATGCAGGAGCCGTAGAAGTCGCCCAGCTTCTTCTCTTCCGCGGTGCCCTCGCCCTGCCCTTCCGCGGCCTTGGAGAGGATGTCGCGCAGCACGGTCTGGTTGCGCTCGGCCACCGTCTCGAAGCCGCGGCTCCAGCGCGCGCGCTCGGCGGGGATCTCCGTGGCCTTCAGCCAGCCGCCACACGCGTACTGGTAGAAGTCGTCACAGGGGTTCACGGACGGGTCCATCACCGCGGCGTCCAGGCCCGGAGGCATGGGGCGCTCGGACATGGGCACGGCGGGGGCCTCTGGCGCGGGCGTGGCC
>NZ_RAWQ01000321.1:0-7340 GCF_003668965.1 Corallococcus sp. AB030 | reverse complement strand
AAGCTGGAGTGCGCCCTCAGCGTCCACCCGAAGGCGAAGGCCGGCGAGTCCATTGAAGTCCTCTTCAAGCTCACCAACCGCTCGGAGTCGCCCGTCTGGGTGCTCAAGTGGCAGACGCCGCTGGAGGGCATCCTGGGCACGGTGTTCCAGGTCACCCGCGACGGCGAGGAGATGCCGTACCAGGGCCCCATGGTGAAGCGCGCGGCCCCGGGCGCGGACAGCTACGCGGCCATCGCCCCGGGCGCCACGGTGGAGAACACGGTGGAGGTGACGCAGGCCTGGGACTTCAAGAAGCCGGGCACGTACCGCATCAGCTTCCGCGACGCGCTGATGGACGTGGCCACGCGCAAGGAGGACGTCCCCCGCGCCGGCGGCGAGTACCAGTCCACGCCCGTGACGTGCGCCCCCGTGGACGTCACGGTCGCCGCGCGCTGAGGGGAGCCGTGAGTCCGCAGGAGGGGACCTCTTCCGGATTTCCCTGGAACGAGGAGGGCAGGCAGGCACGGTCCCCCTCCTCAGCCGGGCCCGGGCGCGATACACCTGGGCCCACCATGGCGGACACCCCCACGATGAACATCCCGACGGTCGACCTGCTGGACCTAGCGTCGGGTGAACCGGCGCGCCTGGAGCGCGCCGCGGCGGCCCTGCGCGAGGCCTTCGGCGTCTTCGGCCTCGTGTTCGTGAAGAACCACGGCGTGGACGCGCCGGCGCTGGAGCGCTTCTACGACGCGTTCTCCGCCTTCGTGGCCCGCCCGGACGCCCAGAAGCGCCCCCTGGGCCGCGCGGACCTCTGGTACCAGCGCGGCTGGACGCCTCCCAACACGGAGGTCGCCGTCGCCAGCAACGGGCAGCCGGACTTCAAGGAGTGCTACTTCGCGGCGCCCACGCCCACCGACCCGCAGTCCGCCATGGAGTTCCCGGAGCTGTACCCGGAGAACATCTGGCCGGACGACGCGCCGCCCTTCTTCCAGGAGGGCCTGCTCACCATGGGCACCGCGCTGCACGAGGCCGGCCTCAAGCTGCTGCGCGGCGCCGCCCTGGCGCTGAACCTGCCGCAGGACACCTTCACCGCCTCCTGCGAGAAGGCGCCCCACGTCACGCGCGCGCTCCAGTACCTGCCGCTGGGCCCGTCCCAGGTGAACACCGGCATCCTCTGGGGCGAGGAGCACACCGACTTCAACCTGCTGACGCTGCTGCCCGGAGGCCGCTTCCTGGATCCGGAAGGCCGCCCCGCGCCGAAGCCGGATGACCAGAGCGGCCTGTACCTGCGCACGCGCGCGACGCCGGACGCGCCCAATGGCGCGATGGTGCGCGGCACCGCGCCCGCGGGCTGCATCGTGGCGCAGGTGGGCCAGCAGTTGGAAATCCTCACGGGCGGCACGTTCCTCGCCACGCCGCACGTCATCACCGCGCCGGGCGTGCCGGGGTGGCAGCGCCAGTCCGCCGCGCACTTCATGCACGTGCACACCAGCCAGGTGCTCTTCCCGCTGCCCGGCTTCCGCACGCCGGAGGCGGTGGCCAACTACGCGCCGCCGGTGCTCGCGGGCACGTACGACATCAAGACGCTGGTGGACATCGGCCTCGCGCCGCCCGCCGCGCTCGACAAGCTGGGCTACCGCCACTACGACCGGCTGAACAAGATGCGCGCGACCACATAAGGCGCGCCGGGGCCGTGCGCCCCTTGTCGCTGGCGCAAGGGGGACGGGCTGCGTTACAGCGCAGCCCACTCCATGGCCGATACCCCCTCCGTCCTCGCCAGCTCCGTCTTCCGTCACCGCGACTTCCGGCTGTATCAAATCGCCCGTCTGTGCGCGGTGCTCGCGGCGCAGATCGAGTCGGTGGCCATCGGGTGGCAGGTGTACGAGCTCACCGGCAGCGCGCTCGCGCTGGGCTACACGGGCCTGGCCCAGTTCGTCCCCTTCCTCGCCTTCAGCCTGCTGGGCGGACAGGTGGCGGACCGCTACGACCGCCGCCGCATCCTGGCCATCTGCCAGGGCGTGATGCTGGTGTGCAGCCTGCTGCTCCTGTCCTTCACGCTGGGCCACGTCACGGACGTGCGGTTCGTCTACGGCGTGCTGGTGCTGTTCGGCACCGCGCGCGCCTTCTACGCGCCCGCGGGCTCCGCGCTCACGCCCTACCTGGTGCCGCCGGAGGAGCTGACGCGCGCCGTGGCGGTGAACTCCACCACGTGGCAGGTGGCCACCATCGCCGGCCCCGCCGTGGGCGGCCTGCTCTACGGGTGGCTGGGCGGCAAGGGCGTGTACATCACGTCCGCGTCGCTGTGCGCGCTCACCATCGTGTGGATCCTCTCGCTCAAGGTGCGCACCGGCAGCGCGTCGCGCGAGCCCATCTCCCTGACGACGCTCGTCGCGGGCCTGCGCTTCGTGCGCCAGAAGCGGCTGCTCCTGGGCAGCCTCACCCTGGACCTCTTCGCGGTGCTGCTGGGCGGCGCGGTGGCGCTGTTGCCCATCTACGCGCGCGACGTGCTGCAGACCGGCCCGTGGGGCCTGGGCCTGTTGCGCAGCGCTCCGGCCGCGGGCGCGGCGGTGGTGGCGGTGCTGCTCGCGTTCCGTCCGCTGGGCGGCCACGCCGGGTGGAAGATGTTCGGCGCGGTGGCGGTGTTCGGCGCGGCCACGCTGGTGTTCGGCCTGAGCAGGTCCCTGCCGCTGTCGCTCGTGGCGCTCGCCATTGGCGGGGCGGCGGACATGGTGAGCGTGGTGGTGCGCCACACGCTGGAGCTGGTCTCCACGCCGGACGACATGCGCGGCCGCGTGGGCGCGGTGAACATGATGTGCATCGGCGCCTCCAACGAGCTGGGCGAGTTCCGCGCGGGCTCGCTCGCGGAGGCCCTGGGCGCCGTGCACGCGGTGGTGATTGGCGCCGTGGGCACGCTCATCGTCGTGGGCCTCTGGGCCTGGCTCTTCCCGGAGCTGCGCAACGTGGACCGGCTGGAGTCCGCCGCCCACCGCCCGCCCCGCCCTGAACAGGACTCCACCGAGTCCGCGCCCTCCGTCTGAGGCCCTCGAGCGCCGGGTGAAAAACCAAGGCGCGCGAAGGTTTGACGCCGGGTGAGGGAGCTGTTGCCTGGGCGGCCACCGGCTGACTGCACCTGTGGCCAGGAAGGATACAAGCGGGGCCTTTCAGCCCCCACCTTCCGAGGAGGGTCGCCGCTGGTATGGTCCGTGCTTGGACCCACGTCCCATGGCGTACTACTTCCACGTGCTGGCACTCTGCGTAGGGGCCGCTCTTTGCCTCGTCCTGGGCAGGGCGCTCTTCGAGCCTGACGCGCCCGCTCCTGTCCCCGTCACCACCCAGACGGACCCGGGCGCGCCCCGCGTGGTCCGCATGGACGCCGGCAACCACCCTCGCAAGTAGGGCCCCACGCCGGGGCGTCCCCGCGCGATGATGCGCGCTGACCGTGAGCGAGACCGGCTCCTTCCTTCTCTTCCTGCTGCTCTGGGCGGTGCTCCTCGTGGGGGTGCTGTCCATCGTCGTCTCCACGCTGCGCACCGGCGCGCCGCCCATGCCCAGCTCGCCCCGGGTGCGGCGGGCGCTGTTGGCCATGCTCCCGGCGGACACCCGGGGCACCGTGTTGGACCTGGGCTCGGGCTGGGGCGACGTGGCCTTCAACCTGGCGGACCACTGCCCCCAGGCGCGCATCGTCGCGTACGAGCTGTCCTGGTTGCCGTGGCTCTTCAGCCGGCTGCGCCAGCGGCTCTTCCCCCGCCCCAACCTCACGCTGCTTCACGGGGACTTCTTCGCCGCGTCCTTCCAGGACGCAACCTGCGTCGTCTGCTACCTGTCCCCGGGCATCATGACGCGCCTGGCGCCCCGCTTCGCGGCCGAGCTGCCGGAAGGCGCTCGCATCCTGAGCCACACCTTCGGGCTTCGCGGCTGGACGCCCGTGCGCAGCGTGCGGCTCCAGGACCTCTACCGCACGCCTGTCTACCTCTACGAAGTGCCGCCCCGCGCGCCGCCCCGTGAGTAGAGTCCCCGCCCGTCCACCCCTTCTCGAAGAGACCCTCCCGCGATGAGTGACTTCCAGTTCCAGGACATGCTGCCACTTGGCAAGGACGAGACGCCCTACCGCCTGCTCACGAAGGAGGGCGTCTCCACGTTCGAGGCCGGCGGACGCAGCTTCCTCCAGGTGGAGCCGGAGGCGCTCACGCTGCTCACCCGCGAGGCCATGCGGGACATCTCGCACCTGTTGCGCCCGGGCCACCTGCGGCAGCTGGCCAACATCCTCCAGGACCCGGAGGCGTCGTCCAACGACAAGTTCGTGGCGGTGGAGCTGCTCAAGAACGCGAACATCGCCGCGGGCGGCGTGCTGCCCTCCTGCCAGGACACCGGCACCGCCATCGTGATGGGCAAGAAGGGCCAGTACGTCCTCACCCGCGGCGGCGACGAGGCGGCCATCTCCAGGGGCGTGTTCGACACGTACCTCACAGCCAACTTGCGCTACTCGCAGATGGCGGCGCTGGACATGTACAAGGAGGTCAACACGGGCAACAACCTGCCCGCGCAGATCGAGCTCTACGCGACCGACGGCGACGCCTACAAGTTCCTCTTCATGGCCAAGGGCGGCGGCTCCGCGAACAAGAGCTACCTCTTCCAGGAGACGAAGGCCGTCCTCAACCCGCAGAGTCTGCTCGCGTTCCTGGAGCAGAAGATCCGCGCGCTGGGCACCGCCGCGTGCCCGCCGTACCACCTGGCCATCGTGGTGGGCGGCACGTCCGCGGAGTTCGCGCTGAAGACGGCGAAGTACGCCTCCGCGCGCTACCTGGACACGCTGCCCACGTCCGGCAACGCGCTGGGCCGGGGCTTCCGCGACGTGGAGCTGGAGCAGGAGGTGCTCAAGCTCACCCAGCGCACCGGCATTGGCGCGCAGTTCGGCGGCAAGTACTTCTGCCATGACGTGCGCGTCATCCGGCTGCCCCGCCACGGCGCGTCCTGCCCGGTGGCCATCGCCGTGTCGTGCTCCGCGGACCGCCAGGCGCTGGGGAAGATTACCCGCGACGGCGTCTTCCTGGAGGCGCTGGAGACGGACCCAGCGAAGTACCTGCCGGAGACCACGGACACGGACCTGTCCGGCGACGTGGTGAGGCTGGACTTGAACCGCCCCATGAGCGACCTGCGCGCGGAGCTGTCGCGCTACCCCATAAAGACGCGCCTGTCGCTGTCCGGCTCGCTGGTGGTGGCGCGCGACATCGCGCACGCCAAAATCAAGGAGCGCCTGGACCGGGGCGAGGGCATGCCCCAGTACCTCAAGGACCACATGGTCTATTACGCGGGCCCGGCGAAGACGCCGGAGGGCTACGCGTCCGGCTCCTTCGGCCCCACCACCGCGGGCCGCATGGACGCGTACGTGGATCAATTCCAGGCGGAGGGCGGCAGCTTCGTGATGCTCGCCAAGGGCAACCGCTCCCCGGCCGTCACGGAGGCCTGCAAGAAGCACGGCGGCTTCTACCTGGGCTCCATCGGCGGCCCGGCCGCGCGCCTGGCGCAGGACTGCATCAAGAAGGTGGAGGTGCTGGAGTACGCCGAGCTGGGCATGGAGGCCGTGTGGAAGATCGACGTGGTCGACTTCCCCGCCTTCATCGTCGTGGATGACAAGGGCAACGACTTCTTCGCGAACATCAACAAGCCGTCCGCGAAGAAGTAGGCCGCGAAAAAGTCACCTTCCGGCGCGCGCTCTCAGTCGAACTCGAGCGCGCGCTGGAAGTCCGCCGGGTTGGAGGCCGCGCTCTGCGCCGTCTCCAGCGTGATGTCGCCCGCGCGGTACAGCTGCGTCAGGTGCTGATCGAAGGACTGCATGCCGAACATGTCGCGGCCCTTCTCGATGACGTCCTTCAGCTCCGAGGCGCGGTCGTCCCGGATGTACTGCTCCACCGTCTTCGTCTGCACCATGATCTCCAGCGCCACCGTGCGGCCTTTGCCGGTGGCCTTGGGCAGCAGGCGCTGGGAGACGGTCGCCTTGAGCGAGTCCGCCAGGCGCATGCGCACCATGGTCTGCTCCTCCGCGGGGAACACCGACACCAGGCGGTTGATGGTGCGCGACGCGTCCGTGGTGTGCACCGTGGACAGCACCAGGTGGCCCGTCTCCGAAGCCTTCAGCGCGATGTCGATGGTCTCCGTGTCGCGCATCTCGCCCACCAGGATGACGTCCGGGTCCTGACGCAGCGCCGCTCTCAGCGCGATGGAGAAGTTCGCCGTGTCCGGGCCAATCTCCCGCTGGGAGATGGAGGACTTCACGTTCTTGTAGATGAACTCGATGGGGTCCTCGATGGTGAGGATGTGCAGGCTCTCCGTGTGGTTGATGTGGTTGATCATCGACGCCAGCGTGGAGCTCTTGCCGGACCCCGTGGCCCCCGTCACCAGCACCAGCCCGCGCTCGTTGCCGGCGATGGTTTTCAGCACCTGCGGCAGGCCCAGCCCGTCGATGCTGGGAATCTCATCCGGGATGATGCGCAGGATGCAGGCCAGCGAGCCGCGCTGCCGGTAGATGTTCACCCGGAAACGCGCCACGCCCGGCAGGCTGTAGGACGAGTCGCATTCCTGCACACTGTCCACCTGCGCCTTCACCAGCGGATCGTTCATCACGTGCAGCGCGACCTGCTTCGTGTGATCAGCCTGGAGCTTTTCCATCTTCAACGGCCGCAACACGCCGTTCACCCGGTAGATGGGCGGATCCCCAGGGCGGAAGTGGATGTCCGAAGCCCCGTTCTGGACGCCAACGGTGAGCAGCTTGTTCAAGGTGTTCAGGTCCAGGTAATCCCTCTCACTTCACGAATGGAGCGGAGGATTCTAGGAGAAGGGCACCCAATTCCTCCATGGTTGCAATGTGGGAAGCATTCCCCAGCCTCACTGTACTAAGTTTTCCCGCAAATCAAGGAAGGCGAGTACCCCGGGGGATGAAGGAACTGTCCTCGACTGCTCACCAGTGGCCGTCTTCCTGCCCAGGTGGCCCGGATGCCCTGCCCGGAATCCGTGGCGAACATCCGGGCATGAACGCACAAACCGAGCAGGCCCCCCACTATGAAGAGCTGTCCTCCGCTGACTACGCCGCCCTGGAGGTGTGGGATCCCACCCAGGTGGTGATTACGCCGCGCATGGCGGCCCGGCTGTGGTTGCAGACCAGCCTGCGGCTGACCCGCGCCCAGAAGGAGCTGCACGACGCCATCTTCGCCAACGACGCGAGTGAAGCGGCGAAGGACCGCTATGCCGAGGCCCGCGCGGAGCTGGACTCGGCGGAGGCGTGGGCCCTGCACGTGGCCCGCAACATCCCTCGCCACCGGTAGTCGGAAGTACCACCTCCACCCCCCCCGGACGTGGCACACGGG
>NZ_RAWQ01000320.1:0-7455 GCF_003668965.1 Corallococcus sp. AB030 | reverse complement strand
CTGCTGTTGCGCGGGTGCCTCCGCGGGCTTCGGGGTACAGGCGGTGACACCGGCGGCGGTCAGCACCGCGAGCCATGCGAGGTTCCTTCGTCCCAGGCCCATCACGTGACGCTCCTTGTGTTCGTGCTGCGAAAAGAAAAGGGGCGCGAGCCCATGTGGCCCGCGCCCCGGAGTCAACGGTCCCGCGTCACCTTACGGCAGCGAGGGGTTGTTCTCCGCGAAGTATTCGTGGCTGTCCGCGTTGTCACGCGCGTTGGTGGGGTTGGACCGGGCCAGGTTCTTCGCGGCCGTCTGGCCGTAGGCCCAGTCGTCCGTGCCGGCCACGACGTTGAAGTGGCTCATCTCGTGGACCAGCGTGCCCGCGCGCGAGTCCGTGCCCGTGTTGGGGGCGTTCCAGAAGGCGCCGCACACGTAGATCTTGTACGGCGAGGCCGGGTACACGTACGCGTAGGTCCCGCTCTCGTTGCAGCTGCAGTCCACGACGACGGCGGCGGACGCGAACGCGTTCTTGATGCTGTTGAAGTGCGTCTTGATGACGTTCCAGTTGGAGCTGGAGTACGTGCCGAACCACGTGGTGTAGCGGCTGGTCGCGGACGGCGTGGCGCTCAGGTACGTGTACGCGTTGTTGGAGTAGGTCTTCGCGCTGTTGTACGCGTTGGTGATGGTGGTCTGCTCGGAGGCGGTGCACGCCCCGGAGTAGGACAGGCCCTGCGCCGTCACCGTGCGCATCGCCTCGATGCCTTCGAGGCTGTTGCGGCGGCCCTCGATGAAGAGGCTGACCGCGTTGGAGGACAGCGCCGTCACGCCCGCGCGCGCCTCCAGCTCGTAGCGGATGGTGTAGGTGCCGGAGACGGACAGGTCATACGCGTCCGACACGACGACCGGACCGGAGAGGCTCTCGCCGGGGGCGATGGTGACCATGTCCTCGGCGCGGCCCTGCACGCGCTTGAAGTGCGCGCCCGTGTACTCCACCGGCTGGCCGTCGCGAGACACCGACAGGCGGCCCTCGTTGAGGCCCTCGCCCGGCGCGTCCCACTTGTAGATGCTCACCGGCGAAGAGGAGGTGTTGGTCAGCGTCACCTCCACCGTCACGCGCTCGCTGGCGGCCATGGAGGCCTTGCCTGCGGACACCTGCGCCGTCAGGGCGCCCTGGGCCTGCTCGGTGGCCTCGGTCGGGGTGGGCTCACCCTCCGCCGGAGGAGCGCCGCAACCGCTCAGCAGGGAAACGCCGACCACCGTGCCCATCAGCCACTTGAAACCGCGAAGGCTCTTGCTCACGAGGAACTTCCTTTCGGAATACGACGCGACGAAAACGCCCAAGGGGGAATGCCCGGGTGTGCATGCTTATAGGGGAAACCGGGCCCGCAGATGATGGCATGAAATACTGTGAAATAAATGCCTGCCGGCTATCCGGTTTCACGGCGCGTCGCGGCCAACCGTGGCATGGAGCGTTAGTCTTCACGCGGCACGCATTGCGTGTGGCACAAACAAAGACACAGGGAAGGGGTGGCGGAAAATGCGCGCGGTGGTGTTCGAGCACGAGGAGCACGAGGGGCCAGGCCTCTTGGGGCCGGCGCTGGAGGCGGCGGGCTTCACGCTGGTGCGGCGCTTCCGGACGGTGAAGCGCGAGGACGTGGACGCGCCGCTGGTGGTGGTGATGGGTGGGCCCATGGGGGTGTACGAGGCGGACGCCCATCCGTTCCTGAATGAAGAGCTGGCATTGCTGGGAGAGCGGCTGGCGAACGACCGCGCGTGCGTGGGCGTGTGTCTGGGTGCGCAGCTGTTGGCGGCGGCGGCGGGTGCGACGGTGTCGCCGGGGAAGAATGGCTTCGAGGTGGGCGTGGGGCCGGTGCGCTGGACGCAGGACGCGCTGAAGGACCCGGTGGTGGCGGGCGCGAAGCCGCGCACGGCGGTGGCGCACTGGCATGGGGACACGTACACGCCGGTGCCCGGCGCGACGCTGCTCGCGTCCACGGACCGGTACACGCAGCAGGCCTTCCGGCTGGGAAAGTCGTATGGCTTCCAGTTCCACCTGGAGCTGACGGCGCAGGAGCTGGGGCGCTGGCTGGAGCTGGGGGAGGAGGACCTCGTCACCCGGGGCAAGGACGTGGCGGCGCTGAAGGCCCAGCTGCCCAAGCTGAAGGCGGCGGAGGCGGAGAACACGGAGCTGCTCCAACGGCTCGCGCATCAGCTGGCGAAGGGCCTACGCTGACGGCCGTCCAAGGCAAGGGGAGGGCCGGACGCCATGAAGCTGACCCGTCTGCACGTCCACCACTACCGAGGGCTCGCGCCGGACACGGTGCTGACGTTCGGCCCTGCCCTGAACGTGGTGGTGGGCGCGACGGGCAGCGGACGCACGACGCTGCTGGAGCTGGTGTCCGCGGTGCTGTGCTCGGACTTCTCCGGGCTGCTGCGGGAGCCGTTCTCGCTGGAGTACGCGCTGCGCTTCGACGCGCTGACGGTGGACGTGGCCGTGCGCAACGAGCCGCCCGCCGCGCTGCCCGCTACGGCCGGGGAGGGCGGCTCCGATGCAGGCCCTGGCGCCGCATTGGCGCTGCCGCCGGCGGCGTTGGCGCACGGGCTGATGCCCTCCATCGTGGCGACGGTGCGGTGGGACGCGGCGGAGGACGCGCGGCTCGTCATGCGCGCCAGCGCCACGGGCTTCGCGTGCGAGGTGGCGGGCGCGGCTGGCTTCTCCAAGCGCATGCACTGGTCGGTGTTGGACCGGTCCGTATGGACGCTGCTCTTCATGGCCGCGCAGTACCTGGAGCGCGGCGTGAAGGACCGGCTGAAGGACCTGCTCCGGGAGACGTTCCTGCTGGCGCCGCCGCGCTTCGACGAAGCGCTGGGCATGTTCGAGCGCATCGGCGCCATCCGCTACGCGATGGAGCAGCGCGGTGAGGAACTGTTTCCGCTGGGACTCATGGCGCTGCCCACGTGGATGCCGGGCTGGCTGCGCGAACAGGTGGAGCGCGAGCCCGTGCCTCCGTCGCTGCTCTTCCGCCACGAGGCGCAGCCCCAGGGCTTCCTCGCGCGCTTCGTGACGCTGGCGGGGTTCGCTTCAGGCACGCTCACCGTGGACGTGACGGAGACGACGCCGCTGTCCCAGGGCGGACGGTTGGGCTTCAGCGGCTTCCGTTTCGCGTTCGTGCGGCCGGACGGCACTCCGGTGACGCAGGAGCAGCTGGGCCATGGCCAGAAGCGGCTGTTGTCCTTCCTCTACTACCTGGACGTGCACGAGTCCTTCGTCATCGCGGACGAGCTGGCGGACGGCCTGCATCCGGACCTGGTGCGCGCGTGCGTGCGGGACATGGGGAAAAGGCAGGCCTTCGTCACCAGCCAGAACCCGCTGGTGCTGGAGCAGTTGGAGTTCACCCACGCGGAGCAGCTGCGCACGTCGTTGATCCGCTGCCAGGGCGGCGGCGGGCCCGGGCGCTGGCGGTGGACGCAGCCGACGCCGGAGGAGGCCGCGCGGTGGTTCGACGCTTCCCGCGCGGGCTCCGTGCCGCTGGGCGCGGTGCTGCGCGCCCAGGGCTTCGGATGACCGTCAGGGCGCCGTCGACGCCTTGAAGAGGAAGTCGTCGTCGAAGCCGCGCGAGACCAGGTTCCTTCCAAGGTGGAGGGTGCCGGAGAAGTAGCCGATTCCCACGAACGCGCCCTGCTTGTTCACCGCCACGTCCGTGAAGAACGGGCGTCCGGTCGAGCTGTACGTGTGCCTCCACTGCTGCTGACCTTCGATGCGCTCCAGCCTCGCGGTGAAGAGCGTGTAGCCGGAGGGCGAGTCCGGCTCGATGGAGGCGCCGCCCACGACCACGGCGTCGTCCTCGGCCACGGCGACCGCGCCCACGGCCTGCGGGTAGGCGCGGGCCCAGCGCTCCTCTCCGGCCCGGGTCCACGCGACGAGGAAGCCGCCGCCCGGGACCGGGGGCGTAATCGTCTGGCCCCGGAACGTGAAGGCGCTGCTGAACTGGCCTCCCACCACCACGCGGTTGCCGTGCACGGCGATGCTCGCGGCTCCTCCCGACGCGCCCACCAGCGACCGGGTCCACGCCACCGTGCCCGAGGGGGTCACCTTCCAGACCTCCGGGTCAGGGTACAGGATTCCCGCGAAGTAGAAGGCGTCCGCTTCATCCACCGCGACGCTGGCACCACTGCTCAGGATCAACTGCTCGCGGACGGTCCACTGCGCCGCGCCGGCGGCATTGAACTTCGTGAGGAATGCGGTCACGACGTCCGTCACCTGCGAGGAGTTGGGCCCTTGGCCGAAGTCCACCGTGCGGAAGGCGTTGCCCGTCATGGCGATGCCGTCCTGCGAGTCGGTGACCAGGTCATGGGGAGAGATGTTGCCCGTGAAGTGCCGGGCCCACTGGAACTGCCCCGTCTTGCGCAGCTTCAGCAGGAAGGCGCCTGCCGGTTGGAGTCCCCCTCCCAGGTCGATGGGCTCGTTCGACGTCCCCGCGACGAGCACGTTGCGCTCCCGGTCCACCGTGAGCGCCACCGCGTCGACGAAGTTCTGTCCGCCGGGAGGAAGCACGCCTTCATAGGCGCGGGTCCACAGCAGCGCGCCGGCCGTCGTGTACTTCGCCACCGCGAAGCCAATGCTGTCGGGGTTCCCGGAGCCGACGGGGCCCGCGCCCAGGTCCACGCTGCCCTGGTAGAGGAACAGCGCGAGGATGTTGCCGTCGCGGTCGAAGTCCACCGCGTGGGCCTGGTCGAACCGGGGGGACCCCAGGTGCTTCACCCAGGCGAAGGCTCCCCCCGAGAGTGCCGCCTCCTGCGTCCGTGCGGACGCCTCGGGGGCCTCCGAGGGCCCGCACCCGCCAAGCGCCGCTGCGATCACGGCGCCCCAAAGAAGCCGCCAGCCCATCACCCTGCGAGTCGTTCCCATGTGTCCCCACCTCGCTGTCCCCAAAGACAGACAGTGCGAGTTAGGAACGACCTGCAGGCAGGCACACTGCCCTGGAGGGCAGTGGGGCTTTGATGCCTGAACAGTCCGCGGGACGCGGTCAGCGGCCGGAGAGCAGCTCCGTGGTGAAGGAGAAGCCGCCCAGCAGGTAGGGCATGGCGTTCATGCGGTTCTCATGTTTGAGGTACCAGCCGGCCATGAGCAGCACGGTGGGCTTGCTCATGACGCCGCCCGGCTTCGTGTCGAAGGCATACGCGACGAGCGGGCCCACGCGGACGTGCGAGTTGGTGGGCAGCTTTCGCCCGGGCAGCGGCTCCACCGCGTTGGTGTCTTCGTCGTAGCGGGGCCACACCGCGGAGAGCCGGGCGCCCAGCGTCCACTGTCCGGCCAGCCAGAGGAGGTCCGTGTCGTTGGCGAGCACCCAGCCCTTGCCGGGCACCAGCGTGTCCAGCGTCGGGTCGTAGAACGTGCCGCGCGTGCCGCCGTCGCGCAGCGACATGTTCCAGTACTCGATGGCCAGCTTCGAGCGCAGCGCCAGGGACTTCACCTTCGCCTGGAGCATGGGCTCCACGAAGAAGTGGTGCCCGGAGGTGCCGTAGGCGGTGTCATTGGTCGCGCTGCGCAGGTCGTCGTCGTAGGGCTGGAAGGAGTCCGGATAGGACTGCACGCTGCCGAAGGTGCCGAAGAACTGGACGTACTCGTAGCCGGCGCGGACGTTGAAGATCGCCAGCGGTTGCAGCTCCACCACGGGCCCCAGCTTGAAGAACGCGGGACTCAGCCGGAGGCTCGCGCCGGCGCTGGCGTACGTGTCGCGCAGGAGCAGGGAAGGGCTGTCGGAGAGGCGCTTCTGGTAGACGAGCCGGTTCTGCGACTCGAGCCCCAGCGGGTTGTAGCGGACCACGTTGAGGGTGGTGAAGTAGACGCGGCTGTCGGGCAGGAGCGGCTGCACCGGGAGTGGCACGTCCTCCGTGATGGGCGACTGGGGCTGCTGCGCGGCCACGGGTGCGCCCAGGCCCAGGAGGCCGAGCAGCGCGGCGCGCGTGAGCGCCTTCGACAGGGACGGGGAGCGGACAGGCGTCGGGCGTTGCGGGAACACGTTCGCGGGCATGCATCCTCTCGGCGGAGTCCGCGGGAGCGGCCCACGGGCAAGGGCCACCCGTGGCGGGCGGCGGGAGCGTCGTGCACATGACGTGGGCGCTTCAAGACGCACCAGGACGAAGCCGCCGGATGACACCCGGCGTCACCAAATGTTTCACGGCTCGCGGGCGGGGTTTCAGAACGTGAGCTGGAAGCGGGACATGAGGACGTTCTCGGGAGGGCGGTCGGCGCCATCCGGAGCGCCGCCCTCGTAGTTCGTGCGGTGGAAGTTCATGGCGAAGCGCACGCGCCGGTTGAAGGCGAACGTCGTGGCGACGCCGAAGCCGCTCGCCGCGCTCACGGATTGCGCGGGGTTGGCGAAGCGGGGGAAGGCGGCGTCGTCAATGTCCAGGGCGTGGTAGCGCGCCGCCACCTCCAGCGCGCCGCCCTTGAGCGTCTTCGGGTCGAAGGGCGTCGTGGGCCGGGCGCCTTCGAAGGACGCCTTCCCTCCGAACACCCACGACACCGACGTCTGCCACGCGTGGTTGCGCAGCCGCGCGCGTGCGTCCGCGATTCGCACCTCTTGTGACGAGCGCACGTACTCCGCGAGGAGGCCGAAGGACCCCCAGTAGAAGTAGCCCTGGGGCGCGAGCCGCAGGTGCTGGCCGTGCGCCGTCACCGTCTCTCCGGTGTTCGCGTTGTTGAGATAGCTGAAGATGATCTCCTGGCCCGTGCTGCGAAAGGGCGCGAGCCCGGTGTTGGTGGCGGTGCCGAACTGGAGGCCGCGCGTCACCGCGATGCCCAGCCCCAGTCCCTGGAGGAAGGACGGCTCGCGGCCCTTGAAGGGCAGGGCGAAGAAGCGGGCGACCAGGTCGAAGCTGTCGTCGGGGTTGGTGTCGGTGCTGGCGCCGTCGGGGTCTCCATTCACCACCGCCAGCGAGTACTGCCACCGGCCGCCTTCGCCCTCGCCGTGCAGCTCCAGGCCCTCGTCGCGGTTGGGGACCAGGTCCACCGTGAGCGAGCGCTCGATGAAGGGGTTGTCCATGTCGGACTGGAGCAGCTCCAGTCCGAACGGCGTCTTGAACCGGCCCGCGCGCAGGCGGACCCATTCCCCTGGACGGAAGTCGATGAACGCGTCCTGGATGATCGGCTGATTGACGCCGAAGTCCGGCATGAGGCGGAAGTCGATGAAGCCGAAGAGCGTCCCGTCCAGGATGGGGCGCATGCGCCGCACGAGGAACGTGTTGGTGCCAGTTCGGTCGATGTCCGCGAAGTAGAAGCGCCCGTCGCCCTGGAGTTGGCCGCGCAGCTTGAGCACGAAGGCCTTGTCCGCGGACGACAGCGTGAAGCCTTCCTCGGAGACGTTGATGACTGGCGGCTCGGCGGCCTTCGGAGGCTCCGCGGCCTTCGGAGGCTCGGAGGCCTGGGCGTGAACGCGGGGGGCGGCGAGCAGCAGGCCCGTGGCGGCGAGG
>NZ_RAWQ01000031.1:0-61851 GCF_003668965.1 Corallococcus sp. AB030 | reverse complement strand
CGGGAGGGGTCAGGTTGGGAGCGGTGCTCATGGAGAGAGGATGTTGGCCAACAGGCGGTAGGCGCCGGGAACCCCGGCGGGGAGCTGACGGAAGAAGGCGAGGCCCGTGTAGATGAAGGTGCCCTTGCCATGACGCGCGACCAGCAGCGCGCCCTGGAGCGGCGCCTCGCCGGCATCGTGCATGGCGAACACGGGCTGATAGCGGGCGTCCCACGACGACGCGAAGTAGAGGCCACGCTCCTGCACCCAGCCCTCGAAGTCCGCGGCCGTCAGCGCATTGGGCGCGCGCAGCAGCGGTTCATTGGCGCGCAGCGGCGTCATCGCCGCCGTCTCATCCGTCACCCGGTCGCGGCCAATCTCCAGCGGATAGGGCCCGACGAAGGACGTGAGCGGCCCCACGCGGCTGTTGGTGTTGTACTGCACCACCAGCCGCCCGCCGCCTTCCACGTACTGGAGCAGCCGCTCCCGGTGGACGGCCAGGTGCGTGTTGGCGTTGAAGGCGCGCACGCCCACGAGGATGGCGTCGAAGCGCTCCAGCGGCTCCCGGGCCAGCCGCTCCTCGGGAAGCAGCGTCACCTCGTAGCCCACCGCGCTCAGGCTCTCCGCGACGCGGTCGCCCGGACCGGGGATGTAGCCAATGCGCTTGCCCTTCATGGCCAGGGAGAACGGCACCCCCGTGGCCGTGGAGGGCTGGCGCACCGTCAGCGGCGGGATGTGGGGATGGGACACGGAACGGGCACTCCACGACCAGGCGCGGCCCCCCACGTCGACCTCCACGGAGAGGACTCCCTCCTTCGTCGCGCCCGGGGGCGGAGTGATCTGGAAGGTGACGGTGCGCTCGTCTCCGCGTGCCGCGAGCTTGAACTCGACCGACGCGGGCTCCACGCGCCAGCCGGGCGGCGCCACCATCCGCACCGTGCCCGGCACCTGGTCCATCCCCGCGGCCAGCTCCACCGGCACGGCACGGGACTCGCCGTTGGGGAACATGAGCACGTCCTCCGCCAGCGTGGCGGTGACGGGCGGGACGACCTCGAAGTCACGGTAGAGCTCGCCGCGCACCGGGTCCGTCCAGGCGTGGACCACTGGACGCACCGCGCGGAAGCGCCGGCCCGCGACCTGGTACTCGAACGCCACCGACAGCGCGGGAACGCCCTCTGGCTGGCCGGTGAGCGCGCGGTCCTCGCCCTTGAGCGTGTAGAGCCCTCCGGTGACAGGCTCCCGGAGCCAGTAGGGCGTGGAGATGGGCGCCGTCGTCGGCAGCGTCACCGTGCGCGACAGCTTCAGGGGCACGTTCGCGGCCAGCGCCTTCCCCACGGCCTCGGGTTTCTCGCCTGGCAGTGTCAGCCCCACCCACTCGACGGCGGCGGGTGAGCGGTTCAGCGCCACCACGTCCAACGCCACGGGCAGCCCCGGGATGCCCGTGGGCGCGGCGGCGCGCACCTCCAGGAACAGCCCCGCGCAGTGGGCGATGAGCGCCTCCACCTCACGCAGCTTGGGCGCCTTCCACGGGTGGGTGTCCGGCAGCGCGGTCAGCGCCTCGTGGACGCGGACGAGCGCGGGCAGGGAGCGGTGGGGGGCGCGCGCATCGAACGCCTTCGTCGCGGCGGCCACCGCGCGGGACACCGCCTCCGAGCCCGTCCAACGCTTCCAGGAGAAGTCGAGCCCCTCGAACACCTCGCGCTTCGGAAGCGTCCCCGCCAGCGGCGTGAAGTACTCGGCGGCGGGGCCCCGGTCCGCGGCCTGGCCGAAGCCCTGGCTCTTGTGCTGGCTGCGGCTCTCCGCGGCGACCTCGCCCCACGAACGCCCGAGCAACGCGTCGTAGCCGCCCACGTCCAGCTTCACGTAGCGGGACAGGTCCTCATCCGGCTTGAACGACCACGAGGAGGCGTTCTGCAGCAGGCGGTCCGCCTTCCACGGCTTCACCTCGGACAACTGCTCGGGGAAGCGCTTCGGGTCGGCGGCGGCGATGAAGGCCTCCGCCGCCAGCAGCGCGGAGGCCGTGTGGTGGCCGTGGTTCGGAGGCTCCGTGGTGAAGCGGGTGATGATGACGTCCGGCTGGAAGCGCCGGATGGCGAGCACCACATCCGCCAGCACCGCTTCATGTCCCCAGATGCGCAGCGTCTCTTCCGCGCTCTTCGAATAACCGAAGTCCCGCGCCCGCGTGAAGAGCTGCTCCGCGCCGTCCACGCTCCGCGCGGCGAGCAACTCATGCGTGCGGATCAGCCCGAGCAGGGCGCCCTGCTCGGTGCCGATGAGGTTCTGCCCACCATCCCCGCGCGTCACGGACAGGTAACCCGTGCGCAGGCCGCGTTCTCCCACCAGCCATGCGAGCAGGCGCGTGTTCTCGTCGTCCGGGTGGGCCGCGACATAGAGCACACTGCCCGTCACTCCGAGCCGCTTCAGGCCCGCCGCGATTTCACCCGCGTGGGGCTGCCGGGCTGGCCGCGCCACCGCCGTCGACCCGAATCCAAGGCTCATGGCCAGCATCATTCCGAGGAGCAGGTTCCGCATCCGGACGGACCCTATACCAACCCGCGCGGTCCGCATTCATTCCGGGATGACGCCCGCCGTCACACCCGAACGCGGCGTGCGAGCACGCACTTCGGGTGGCGGGCCCGCCGCGACCTGTTATCACCGCAGGCCGTGACGTCCTCCTTCTCGACCGCGTGGCTTCGCGGAGATGCGTCCGCGCTCTCCTTTCTTTCGGATGACTATCGGCACCGTGAAGCGCGCGCCCGGGCCGTGGCCGCCGCCGCGTCGCGCACGGTGTCGCCCGCGCTGCTGGACGTCCTCGCCGCGCAGAACGCGCGCCTCGCGCCGAGTCCCGCCCGGGAGCGAAACCTCGCGCTGCTCGCGCGGCCCGGCACCGTGGCGGTGGTGACGGGACAGCAGATGGGCCTCTTCCTGGGCCCGCTGTACACGCTCTACAAAGCCGCGTCCGCCATCGTCACGGCGCGCGCGCTCCAGGAAGAAACCGGCCGGCCCTGCGTTCCCGTCTTCTGGCTCCAGACGGAGGACCACGACCTTCCGGAGATCGACCACTGTGTCATCCCACGCCCGGGCAAAGGGCCCTGTCGCCTGGCGCTCGAGCTTCCGGATGCGGCAACGTCTCGAGCGCCCATCGCCCACCGCCACCTGGGCCCGAGCGTCCTCCCTGCCCTGGCCACCCTCCGCGCCGAGCTGGGAGCAGAGCCCCACGCGGAGGAGTTCCTCTCCCTGCTGGAGCAGGCCTACCGTCCCGAAGCCACGCTCGCGGGTGCCTTCACCGACGTGCTGTCGTCCCTCTTCGCCGACGAGGGCCTGGTCTTCCTCGACCCGAGAGACGCACGGCTGGCGCCACTGGCCGCGCCCGTGCATCGCTTCGCCCTCCGGGAAGCGGGAACACTCTCCGCGGTGCTCGCGGCCCGTGCGGAGGCGCTCACCCGCGCGGGCTACGCGGTGCAGGTCCATGTCCGCCCCGGCTCGCCGCTCAGCTTCTTCTCACCGGATGCGCTCGAGGGCCCGCGCTACCGGCTGGATCCGGCGGAAGCAGGCGCCTGGAGTCTGGTGGGCCACCCGGAAGGCAGCGCCATCCCCCAGGACGCGCTGCACGCCGCCCTGGAGCGTGAACCGCTGCGCTTCACCACCTCCGCGCTGCTGCGCCCCTTCCTCCAGGACACCTGGCTCCCCACGGCGGCGTATGTCGGCGGCCCGGGCGAGCTGGCCTACTTCGCGCAACTGGCGCCGCTCTACGCCCACGCGGGCCAGCCGATGCCGCTCGCCATTCCCCGGGCCCGCTTCCGCGTGCTCGATGACCGCGCGCGCCGGTGGCTGGGCAAGGTGGGGCTCCAGCCGGATGAGGTGAACGTGCCGCGCGACACGCTGCTCACGCGGCTGGCCACGCGGGATGCCCCGGAGCCGGTGGAGACACCCGAGTCCCTGGAGGCCCGCCTCTTCAACGCATTCTCCTCCGAGTTGGAGCGCGTCGCCGGACAGGTGTCGGCGGTGGACGCGAGCCTCCAGGACGCGCTGCGCCGCACCCAGGGCACGGTGCGGGTCGCGGTGTCCCGGCTGACGGGCCGCTACCGCCGCGCGCTCGCCCGGCGCGATGCCACGGCGGCCGGACAGGTGGACCGCCTGCGCACGTTCCTCTTCCCGGAGGACGCGCCCCAGGAGCGTGTCCTGGGGCTGCCCTACTTCGCCTGCCGCATCGGGACGCGTGCCTTCACGAAGCAGGTGCTGGACGCGTGTGTCCCCTTCTCCGGTGACTCGAAGGACCTGACGCCATGAGCGCGACCAGCACCGCCTACGACATCGACGTCCTCGCGTTTGGCCCACACCCGGATGACGTGGAGCTGTTCTGCGGCGGGCTGATGGCGAGCATGGCCGCCCGCGGCTACCGCACCGGCATCGTCGACCTGACGCGCGGCGAGAAGAGCTCGCGCGGCACGCCGCAATCCCGCGCGGAGGAGACAGAAGCCGCCACCCGCGCGCTGGGGCTGGCCCACCGGGAGAACCTGGAGCTGCCAGACGGCTGGCTCAATCCGTGGGCGGGCTTCGACACGCCCGAGCCCGAGCGCGCCCGCGCCGCCGCCGTGGTCCGCGTGGTGGAGGCGCTGCGCCGCCTGCGTCCGGAGCTGGTCGTCGTGCCCTGGGAGCAGGAGCGACACCCGGACCACGAGGCGGCCAGCGCGCTGGTGACGCGCGCCCTCTTCTTCGCGGGCGTGCGCAAGTTCGACGCGCAGTCCGCCGCGGAGCCCTTCACGCCGCGGCAGGTCCTCTACTATCCGCTGCGGCACCTGGCCGAGCCTGGCGTCATCATCGACGTCTCCGCCGTCTACGAGCGCAAGCTCGCGGCGGTGCACTGCTACGCCAGCCAGGTGATGCCCCGCCCGGACGCGCCGCCCACGCTGGTGGGCTCACCGCTGTCGCTGTCCTCGCTGGAGGCCCGGGACCGCTTCCATGGCGCGCAGATTGGCGTCACCCACGGCGAGCCCTACATCCTCCGCGAGGCGCTGGGACTGGCCGACCCGCTCGACCACTTCCGAAGGAATAGCTTCGCCCGGCCGCTGTTCTTCCCGGCACGCTCATGAACGCCCCGCTCAACGTGGCCATCACCTGCTTTCCGACGTTCGGTGGCAGCGGCATGGTCGCCACGGAGATTGGCCTCGCGATGGCGGACCGGGGCCACCGCGTCCACTTCATCGCCCGGGACCTGCCGGTCCGGCTCCATGGCGCGAACCGGAAGGTCGTCTTCCACGAGGTGACGGAGAGCGACTACCCGGCGCTCCAGCAGTCCAGCACCTATCCCATCGCGCTGGCCTCCAAGATGATCGAGGTCGCCAGCTACGAGCGCCTGGACATCCTGCACGTCCACTACGCGGTGCCGCACGCCACCGCCGCGTGGATGGCGCGCGAGGTGCTGGGCCCCAGGGCGCCGCGCATCGTCACCACGCTGCACGGGACGGACACCACGCTGGTGGGAATCGACCCCAGCTACCTGCCGATTACGCGCTTCTCCATCATGCGCAGCGACGCGGTGACGGTGCCGTCGGCCTACCTGCGCCGCGCGACGTGGCGGGGCTTCGACATCCCCGAGAGCGTCCCCATCGACGTCATCGCCAACTTCGCGGACACCGCGCGCTACGCACCGGTGCGCGACCGCGCCTGCCTGCGCACGCTCTTCCCGGACCTGCACGACGACGAGCCGGTGCTCATCCACGTCTCCAACTTCCGGCCGGTGAAGCGCATCGTCGACGTGGTCTCCATCTTCACGGAAGTCCACCGCCGCCGTCCCTGCCGGTTGGTGATGGTGGGAGACGGTCCAGAGCGCTCGCCCGCGGAGCGGATGCTGCGGGAGATGGGCCTGGAGGCCCGCGTCGCGTTCCTCGGCAAGCAGGACCGCTTCGAGGAGCTGCTCGCCGCCTCCGACGTCTTCCTGCTCCCCAGCGAGCAGGAGAGCTTCGGGCTCGCCGCGCTGGAGGCGCTGAGCTGCGGCATTCCCGTGGTGGCCAGCGACCTGGGCGGAATCCCAGAGCTTGTCACGCACGGAGAGACGGGCTTCCTGGCGCCGCTGGGGGATGTCCCCGCCATGGCCCGGCACGTGCTCACGCTGGTCGAGGATGCGGAGCGCTGGCGGGGCTTCTCACACCGCGCGCGGGCGCGGGTCCTGGAGCACTTCCAGATGGCCCCCGCCATCGACCGCTACGAGGCGCTCTACCGCCGGCTCCTCACGGAGCCCCTCGGTCGCTGAGGGGCCCCGGGAGCGAAAGCGGGCTACTTCTTGTTCTTCCACTCCGCCAGCGACTGGGTGACCTGATCACGGGCGTAGAAGTTCTTGTCCTTCTGCCCCAGGTCCCACGCGGTCTGTGCGGCCTTGCGGGCCTCGGCGTACTTGCCCATCTGCGACAGGACGTTCGCGCGAGTCCAGTGGGCGTACCACGTGGGGTTGGCGGCCACGGCCGCGTCGGCGTGCTTCAGCGCGGCGGGAAGGTCCTGGGGGGTGCCCGCCAGGTAGGAGGCCGCGTTCGCGTGCATGCTGGCCGCGCTCTTCTCCGCCTGCTCGATGTTGGCCTTCGCGAAGGCGGCGGTGTCCACCGTGATGGGCACGGAGACGCGCAGCTTCTCCCACTCCAGGTCCAGCCGCGTGCTGGTGTCCGTGGTGTCGGTGAAGAGGTACGTCAGGCGCTCGCGCGCCGGAATCGCCGCGGTGGTGGCGCTCACCGAGGCCACGTCCTTGGAGGCGTCATAGGGCGCGGCGCCGCGCCACAGGCCCAGGTCCGTGTTCAGCATCACCTTCCAGCCCTTCTGCGAGGGCAGGCTGACGATGGCATAGGAACCGGCCGGGACGGCCTTGTCGCCGAAGGTGACCGGGTGGCTGAAGGTGATCTTCGTCGCCGCGTTGGCGCCGCTGCGCCACGCCTTGTCATTGGGGACCAGCTCGCCCCAGACCTTCCGGCCCTTCACTCCGGGGCTGGAATATTCGACGGAGATTTCGGAGACACCCACCGCCTGCGACACCTTCGCCGCGGGACTGGGGGCCGGCAGTTGGAGCTGAGCCAGCGCGGGCGTCGCCGCCAGGGTCATGAGCGCGGAGGCCATACAGCCGAAAAGCGGGTTCCTCATCGTCTTCACTTCGTCCTTTCCGACCCGCGAAGGGTCGCAGTGCCCGCGGAGTGTAGGGACGCGCAGTCGGATGTCCACCACCACCACCCGGCGTAACGCGCCCTTCCCAGTCGACCCGAAGAACGAGATGTTCGACCCTTCCTCCTTTTCCCCCTCTGGAGTGAGTCGCATGCGCATCCTGACAACGTCCCTCATCGTCGCCACCCTCCTGGTCGGTTGCCAGGAGGATCCAGAACCCACACCCCAGGACTCGGGCGTCACGCAGCAGGACTCGGGCGTTCCCCCACAGGACGCGGGCGTCACTGAAGACGCGGGCGTCACTGAAGACGCGGGCGTCACTGAAGACGCGGGCGCCCCGGAAGATCCGCTCCCCAGCGGCCCCCCGGTTCCGCGGGGCCCGCCCAACGTGCCTGAAAACACGCCGGCCTTCCCCGGGCAGACGCGCGTCCCCGCCATCCAGACGAAGACGCCCTTCCAGGTCACCGAGATTGCCTCGGGCTTCAGGAACCCCTGGGCCATCGCCTTCCTGCCGGACCAGCGCATGCTGGTGACGGAGAAGGCCACCGGCTCGCTCTACATCGTCACGCAGCAGGGCGCGAAGTCCCCCGCCGTCAGCGGCCTGCCCGCCGTGGACGCGCGCGGTCAGGGCGGCTTGCTCGACGTGGAGGTGGGCCCGGACTACGCCGAGAGCGGGCGCATCTACTGGACCTATACCGAGCCCCGCACGGGCGGCAACGGGCTGGCGGTGGCGCGCGCGCGGCTGGTGGACGGAGCGCAGCCTCGCGTGGAGAACGTCCAGGTCATCTTCCGCATGATGCCCACGCTCGAGTCGACGCTGCACTCCGGGGGACGGATGGTGTTCACCCCGGACGGCAAGCTGTTCGTCACGCTCGGGGAGCGCTCCATCCTCGCGGGCCGTGTCCAGGCCCAGGACGTGAAGAGCCACTTCGGCAAGATCGTCCGCATCAATCCCGACGGCAGCGTCCCCCAGGACAACCCGTACCTGAACAACCCGGAGGCGAAGCCGGAGATCTGGTCCATCGGTCACCGCAACGTCCTGTCCGCGGCGCTCGACAGCCAGAACCGGCTGTGGACGGTGGAGATGGGGCCGCAGGGAGGTGACGAAGTGAACCGCCCCGAGGCGGGCAAGGACTACGGCTGGCCCACCATCGGGTATGGCGAGGAGTACTCCGGCGCGCCCATCCACCAGAGCACCCAGGCTCCGGGCATGGAGCAGCCCGTGTACTACTGGGACCCGGTGATCGCGCCCTCCGGGATGACCATCTACTCCGGGACCCTGTTCCCCGAGTGGCGGAACAACATGTTCATCGGCGGCCTGGCCGCCCAGACGATGGTGCGGCTCATGGTGCGCAATGACCGCGTGGTGGGCGAGGAGCACCTCCTCAAGAACCTGAACGCGCGCATCCGCGAGGTGGTGCAGGGCCCCGAAGGCGCCCTCTACCTGCTCACCGACGCCACCAACGGCAAGCTGCTCAAGGTCACGCCGGAGTGAAGCATCCGTAGGCCACGCGCTCCCCACTCCCCGAGAGAATCAAACCTCGGGGAGCGAAAGGGGCGCCGTGGCGACTCCGCGGGCATCCAGGCCAGCCCCAGGTTCCTGGCGCTGCCCGAGCTCACGGTCTGGATATCCCCACCGTCCGCCAGATTGGCGGCATGGAGGCTGCTGCCTCGGGGCGACTGTAGAAGACGGTACGGTTGGGCGTACCTCCACGAGGCGTTCTACCCCGGCAAGCGTGCGTGGGCCGTGGCGTGTGAGGAGTTGATGACAAGCCCAACCCCGCAGGGACGGGTTGAAAGCAAACCACGGCCACCCTGATTCGGGCACGGGCTCGGGTTCGCCTCGGCAGCCCTCTCCGCTCTTTCCACAGCCAGCAAATGCCAGACCCCGGGTGTTGCCGCAAGCCCCCCCGGCCATGCTCCACCATCGCCCGTTTCGGTCCACGAGCGGGAGGTCGGAGAGATGCACACGGACAGGGTGACGCAGCACGCGGTGGTGATTGCAGGAGGAGGCCCGACCGGGCTGATGCTGGCGGCGGAGCTGGCGTTGGCGCAGGTGGACGTGGCCATCGTCGAGCGTCGCGCCAGTCAGGAGGTCGCCGGCTCTCGCGCGCGCGGCCTGCACGCGCGCAGCCTGGAAGTGCTCGACCAGCGCGGGGTCGTCGAGCGCTTCACCTCGCAAGGGCAAGCGGTCCAGAACGTCGCGTTCGGGCAGGCGCCCCTGGACCTCAGCGACTTCCCGACGCGTCACAACCATGGGCTCGCGCTCTTGCAGGAGCGCTTCGAGCGCATCCTAGCGGAGTGGGTGGCCCAGCTGGCGGTGCCCATCTACCGTGGGTGCGAGGTGACGGGCTTCGCGCAGGACGACACCGGCGTCGACGTCGCGCTGTCCGACGGCCGTGCGCTGCGGGCGAAGTACCTCGTCGGGTGCGACGGGGGTCGCAGCCTCGTCCGCAAGCAGGCGGGCATCGGGTTCCCGGGGTGGGACGCGTCCATCAGCTACCTCATCGCCGAGGTCGAGATGACCGGAGCGCCGACGTTCGGCATCCGCCGGGACGAGAAGGGCACCTACGCCATGGGCAAGCTGGAGGACGGACGCGTGGGCGTCGTGCTGAGAGAGGAGCAGGTCTGCACGGGCGACGCACCGACCCTCGAAACTCTGCGCGAGGGACTCGTCGCGCTCCACGGGACGGACTACGGCCTGCGCGGCGCCACGTACCTCTCCAGGTTCACCGACATGACGCGGCAGGCAGCGTCCTACCGGGACCGGCGGGTGCTCCTGGCCGGTGACGCGGCCCACGTGCACTCGCCCATGGGCGGACAGGGGCTCAACCTCGGAGTGCAGGACGCCGTGAACCTGGGGTGGAAGCTGGCCCAGGTCGTGCGCGGCGTCTCACCGGAGGACCTGCTGGACACGTACCAGGCCGAGCGGCACCCCGTCGCGGCCCGTGCGCTGCGCAAGACCATGGCGCAGACCGCGCTGAGCCGCGGTGACGCGCGCATGGACGCCGTGCGCGAGACGCTGTCTGAGTTGCTGCGGATGGACGGGCCACGCAAGGAATACGCGGCGATGATGTCGGGGCTGGACGTCCGCTACGACCTGGGCGACGGACACCCGCTGCTCGGGCGCCGCATGCCGGACCTCGACCTGGTCACCGCCGACGGCCCCCGGCGCGTGTTCCACCTGTTGCACGACGCGCGGCCGGTGCTGCTCGACCTGGGCGAGCCCGGCACGCTCGACGGCACGCCCTGGGCGGACCGGGTTCGGTGCGTCGCTGCGCGCTACACGGGGGCGTGGGAGCTCCCGGTGCTCGGCTCGGTCACGGCGCCCGTCGCGGTGCTGATCCGACCGGACGGACACGTCGCGTGGGTCGGGGAGGGCACGGGTCAGGGTCTGCGTGAGGCCCTGACCCGATGGTTCGGCCCGGCGCTTGCCGCGTAACGCGTTTCGCTTGCCGCTAGCCCGGCGTCAGAAGTGGCAGGTCCAGTCCGAGCCGCAGTAGCCCGCGACGCCGTTGCAGCTGCACTCCCAGTTCTCGGTGCAGATCTGCTCGGTGCAGAACGGACCACCAGGGCCACCGCCACCGCCCGTGTAGGTGAACTCGCAGGTGTTCTGGACGCAGGTCGCGGTGCGAGCGCTGGGGCAGGAGTTCCGGCAGTCCTGGTCCGTGTCGCAAATGCTCTCATGACAGATGGGGCCGAGCATGGCCTGGCTGGAGGAGGATTCCTCGTGGCTCGCGTTCGGGGCTTCCGCGGAGGCCACGGAGGCGGCGAGGAGGGTCGCGGCGAACAACTGACGGAAGAAGGACATGGGGCTCCTTGAGGGAAAGGCGCGACATCCGGAGATGTCGCGCCTCGATAAGCATACAGGCCCCACGTTGTGGATGAACGGGTTCAGCCCGCCTCCCTCAACGGGGCCCCATGCGTTCTATCCTCAAGACAACTCTCGAAGTGTGCTCGCTGCGCATCGCATCAACTCGACAGTCCACCCGCTCCGGCTGACGCCAATCGCAGACGGCGGCGCTACAAGAACTCGTCCCCTCCCCCAGTCTCCGGATCCTGGGCGGAGAGGAGGACATCCCCGGGCCGCTGCTCCACGCGGAGGCCCAGGCCCATGGCCGTCAGTTCCTCGAGCGCGGCGAGGGCCTCCATGACGGGCTGGACATCGGCGACCCTGGCCGGCACGGCGATGCGCTCGAGACGCGAGCCCACCTGTTCCAGCAGCGCGTGCGGAGGGAGTGCCTCGATGTATCGGCCATACAGATAGGCGGGCGCGGTCAGATGGCCGACGTCGGAGGGCGAGACGGTCGCGACATACGCATCGAAGCGCGCCCTCACCTCCTCCACCGGAGTGTCCTGACGCCACAAGCCGAGCAGGGAGCGCAGGAAGTCCATCAACGGTTGCGACCGGGACGAGCCCATCTGGGCCGAGGCGACCTCCAGCGCCCGCTCGGCGCGTGCGGGGTCGGGCTCGACGAAGAACAGCGGCAGCACCTCCTCGATGCCTGGAGTGTAGAGGGGCTCCGCGAGTTGCTCCGGCGCGCCCGCGAACGAGCGCAGCGTCTCGGGTTCGAGCGGCTCCCCCGCCAGCCAGCGGCACCACAGCGCCTCCAGCGAGCCCGCGGCGAGCGACGCGCGGCGCAGCAGATGGGCTCGCGCCTGCTCCACGCCTCCGAACAACAAGACGGTCACCAGGTCCCCGGCGGGAGGCCCCTCGGGAAACTCGAGCGCATCCGCCCCCGTCCAGCGCGCGTACCGCTTGCGCTTCAGGTCGCGCTGGACCTCGCTCGCCACCTCGCTCCACGCGGACCAGGGCACACCGAGCGCCGCGTAGTCCTTCCGGAGGCGCTCATCCGCGGGGGCCGAGACCTCGTTGGGGCGCTTCTTGAAGTCGGCCCGCACGCGCTTGAGCTCCTTCGCGAGCGCGGGCAGTTCCTCCGCCGGACAGCCGCCGGTCAGGAGCCGGAGGTGGGAGATGGGAACGCCGTGCAACTTGAGCAGCCAGGCCTTGAACGCCGACCAGGCGGGGGCGGAGAGGTGTCGGATTTCCACGGTCTGTCCTCGATCAGGCTGCGCCTGAGGCATTGGCGAATGGCACGAATGGCCGGCGCGCATGGAACTCCGCCATCAGCGTGCCTCCGGTGAGCTTCTCCTCATGGGGCCCGCCGGTGATGAGCTGGTTCGCCGCGCACGGCGCCAGGGCCTCGACGCGTGCCGCGCACGCCCGCGACACCCGCTGCCTGCCCCAGACGAACGCCCCGCCCAGCAACAAGGCCACGCCACCAACGAGCCATTTCAGGATGCGCACCGAGAACCCCTCGTCTTCGACCGCCCATGGGAAGGCGCTGTGCCCGGCCAGAATTTGTTCGCGGCATCAGGAGTGCGTCAAGGAGAGGCCGCTTCGTTCATTCCGGAGCCACCCTGTAGATTGGGGCCATGTCATCTCGCGCGACATCCTCCGCCTTGTGGCTCCTGGTCCTGTTGCCGCTGACAGCCGGCATGTTGGCCGCGGATTTCTTTGTCGTATCCACCGCGGTCCTCCAGGCGCAGTCCTCGAGCTGGCCGACCGTGCAGGGCACCATCACCCGGAGCGAGGTGGAGACGGTGCGCTCGAACAAGAGCACCACCTATCGCCTGAAGCTGGCCTACACCTACTCCGTCGCCGGACAGTCCCATGAGGGCGGCAAGCGCCGCTTGTACTCATGGAGTACGGGGGACCTCGAGCCCGTGGAGGCGCTGGTGACGCGCTACCCCGTGGGGGCCAGCATCCCCGTGTACTACCGCCCCGCTCAGCCATCGGAGGCGGTGTTGCAGCCGGGCCCCGGGAGCGCGGAGCTGTTCATGCTCATGTTCCTGCTGCCCTTCAATCTGCTGGCGATCTGGCCGTGGATCATGGTGTCGCGAAGCTGGAGGCCAGAGCCGCCGCACGTGCCCACCTTCGTCCGGGAGGACGGCAGCGAGTGCGTGACGCTCACGGAGATGGGGACCACCATCTGGGTGTTCCTGGCCTTGGGTGGATCCGCCTTCCTTTGCGGCGTGCTCGGAGGAGTCACCGGGGGACACAACGCACCGGCGATCGTGGGCGTGGGGGCCTGGGGGGTCGTCATCGCCTGCGGTGTGCTCACCGGACGGCTGTCGAGCGCATGGCGGAAGGCCGGGCGCTACGATCTGCGCCTCCACGTCCAGGCGCGCAGTCTTTCCCTGCCGCCCGTCTCCGGACGGAAGCACCGGCTCGACCTACGGTGGCGCGACGTGCGGGCGATCCGCGTCGACCCGCCGGTTCGCGGGAACCAACGGGGAAGCGTCAACCGCTACCCTCTCACGCTCGAACACGTCACCGCCGACGGCGAAGCGCGCCGGGAAACCATCGACTCCTTCCTCCGCGAGGAGCAGGCGGAAGCCATGGCACACTGGCTGCGGACGCACCTCGACGTTGGCGAGGCGGCTCCGGAAGAACGGCGCGCCGCGCAGCCTCGCGCCAGGCCTCCAGGCCGCCAGCGACTGTCTTGAATGTCAGCTCCACGGTGTCGACTTGATGAAGTCGACGAACGTGCGCAGCGGCACCGGCAGGTGCTTCCGGCCTGAATAGTAGAGGAAGGGCCCCGAGAAGCTCGGCCACCACCGTTCGAGCACGGGCTCCAGTTCTCCCCGGTCCATGTACGGGCGCAACCAGTCCTCCAACAGATAGACGATTCCACCGCCCGCGACCGCGGACTCCACGGCGAGGTCGGTGCTCGTGTTGAGGCTGAAGAGCAGCGGCCCCTTGGGTTCGACGTGGATCGTCTCTCCACGACGTTCAAACTCCCACGCATACACCGGTCCACTCAGCAGGCGCCCGCGCAGGCAGTCGTGTTCGAGCAGCTCGCGAGGATGCTTCGGCCGGCCCCGACGCTCGAGGTATGCGGGCGAGGCGGCCGCCGCGTAACGCTGCGTGCGTGGCCCGATGGGCACCGCCACCATGTCCTGCTCGAGGCGCTCCTCGTAGCGGATCCCGGCGTCATAGCCTTCCGCGACCACGTCGATGAGCCGCTCTTCGGCGGTCACCTCCATGGAGATGTCGGGGTACTTCGCGAGGAACGGCTGCACGATGCGAGGGAGGATGAGGCGCGCGGCGGCGATGGGCACATTGAGCCTCAAGCGCCCCGCGGGCCGGTCACGGAAGGTGTTCACCACGTCCAGCGCGGACCGCACTTCCCCCAGCGCTGGTGTGAGCCGTTCGAGCAAACGCGCCCCAGCGTCCGTCGGCGTCACGCTGCGCGTGTTCCGGTGGAGCAGGCGAACGCCCAGACGGGACTCAAGGCGGCGGATCGCATCACCCAAACGGGAGGCGCTCGTGCCAGACGCGCGAGCCGCGCTGCGAAATCCGCCCTCGCGAGCGACCGCCAGGAACGCCGTGAGATCAGAGAGGTCATCCATCACCGTGCGGATTTTCGCACGACCTGTGCGGATTGCCACCGATAGTCGCGCAGTGATTCCTTGCGTAAACGAGTGGGAAACCTCGAACAACGAAGGAGCCTCGCCGTGGCCCACCATCACATCTCCAACAGCTATCGCATTGGCACACACACCGTTCGCCGCGTGGGTTACGGCGCGATGCAGCTCTCCGGCCCCGGCGTCTTCGGCCCGCCCAGGGACCGCAAGGCGGCGGTCGCGGTGCTGCGAGAGGCCATCGCCCAGGGCGTCGACCATCTGGACACCAGTGACATCTACGGCCCCCACGTGACCAACCAGCTCATCCGTGAGGCGCTGCACCCGTATCGCGATGGTCTGGTGATCGCCACGAAGGTCGGCGCGGTCCGCGGGCCCAACGGTTCGTGGGAGCCCGCGTTCTCCCCCGCTGACCTCGAACGCGCGGTCCACGACAACCTGCGCAATCTCGGGCTCGAGGTGCTCGATGTCGTGAACTTCCGTGCGATGTTCAGCGCCGCGGGCCCGGTGGAAGGCTCCATCGAGGCGCCGCTCACCGCGCTCGCGGAGCTTCAGCAGCGAGGCCTCATCCGCCACATCGGCTTGAGCAACGTCACGCCGACGCAGGTCGCCGAGGGCCGCAAGGTCGCCGAGATCGTCTGCGTGCAGAACCACTACAACCTGGCGCACCGGAGTGACGACGCCCTGCTCGACCAGCTCGCCGCCACGGGTACGGCCTACGTGCCGTTCTACCCGCTGGGCGGTTTCACGCCGCTGCAGTCGAGCGCGCTGAACGACGTGGCCGCGCGGTTGGGCGCGACACCCATGCAGGTGGCGCTGGCCTGGCTCCTGCACCGGTCCCCCAACGTGCTTCTCATCCCGGGTACGTCGTCAATCACACACCTCCGGGAGAACCTCGCCAGTGCGGAGCTCACCTTGAGCGCGGAGGACATGGACACCTTGAACCATCTTGCAGAGCGGACCTGACCGCATGCGAGCGGGCCCCCATTCCGCCTATCCTGGGCCAGCGGACTCGAAGCGTGCATGGGGGGCAGCATGGACAAGCACCGGCTGGAAGCGTTCAGCGACGGCGTCATCGCCATCATCATCACCATCATGGTGCTGGAGCTCAAGGTGCCGCACGGCAGCCAACTGGCCGACCTGCGGCCGCTGATCCCCGTCTTCCTCAGCTATGTGCTCAGCTTCATCTACATCGGCATCTACTGGAACAACCACCATCATCTCCTGCACACCATCGCCCATGTCACCGGCGGCGTGCTGTGGGCGAACCTGTACTTGTTGTTCTGGCTGTCGCTGATCCCCTTCGCCACCGGCTGGATGGGCGAAAACCATTTCTCGGCCGTGCCGCTGGCGCTCTATGGTTTCGTGCTCCTGATGAGCGCCTTCGCATGGAGGCTGCTGCAAACCCGCCTGGTGGTGATGCAAGGCCAGCAGTCGGCGCTGGCCCTGGCGGTCGGGCGCGATTTCAAGGGCAAGATTTCACCGCTCTTCTATCTGGCCGGCATCGTCAGCGCCTTCTTCAACGGGCATTTTTCCGAGGCAATCTATGTGCTGGCCGCGCTGATGTGGCTGGTGCCGGATCGCCGCTTCGAGAAGGTGACGCATGCAAGCTAGGCCTCAGGCCGCTACCGGCTCAGCGTCACCTGCTCGCCGAGCCGGCCCATCTTTTGAGGGTTGCGCATGGCATAGATCCGGGTGATCCGGCCGCTCTCGACGACGACGCTGATTGCTGTGTCGAGGTTTCCATCGATGTCGACACGGAGCGAGGGCGCTCCGTTGAGCCACATGGTCGAACTCCGGGCGCCAGGCGCGAGCGTGGGGAAGCGGGACAGGAGCCGGGCCACGCGATCGCCGCCGACAATCGGGGCCCGGACCGCCGTCACCACGCCGCCGCCGTCCGCGACCAGCACCACGTTGGGCGCGAGCACGTCGAGCAGGCTCTTCAAATCGCCGGAGTTGACCGCGGCCATGAACCGCTCCAGGACCGCCTGCTGCTCTGCCCGGCCGACCTGCATCCGGGGTCGACGCGCGGCCACGTGCTCCCGCGCCCGGTGGGCAATCTGCCGGACGGCGGCGGGCGTCTTGTCGAGCGCCGGGGCAATCTCGTCGTACGGCACGTCGAAGACCTCCCGGAGCACGAACACCACCCGCTCGGCCGGAGTCAGGGTCTCCAGCACGGTGAGCATCGCGATGGAAACGCTCTCCGCGAGCGCGAGGTCCTCGGCGACGTCGGGGCTGGTGAGCAGCGGCTCGGGCAGCCATTGGCCGACGTACTCCTCCTTGCGGCGGGTGAGCGTGCGCAGCCGGTTGAGCGCCTGGCGGGTGACGATCCGGACCAGGTAGCTGCGCGGGTCGCGCACCTCCGCCCGGCTTGCATCACCGATGTCCGCCCACCGCAGCCAGGTCTCCTGCACGACGTCCTCGGCGTCGGCCGCGGAGCCGAGCATCTCGTACGCGATCGTGAAGAGCAGGCTGCGCTGGGTGACGAAGAGGTCCTCCGAGCCTGGCGGAGCGCCGGCCGCATCGGGAGAGGACGTCATGACGTGGACGCCTCCCCCGGCCTTGCGCTCGGCTGGGCCATCGGCTTCAGCCCACACGAGGCGGCGAAGCCCTCCGACTCGATGCCCAGGGCGGTGTTGGAGCGGGTCGTCAGGTTGGCGAACCCAATGACCGTGGTGAGCTCGATGAGCGCCGCGGCCCCCAGCTGCGCCCGCAGGCTCGCGACCATCTCATCCGTCACCGTGGGGGGCGTCTGGCTCACCGCCTCGGCATACTCCAGCACCTCCCGTTCCAGGGAGGTGAACACGGCCGACTCCCGCCACCGCGGAATCTCCCGCGCCTTGGCGACGTCCAACCCCTGGTTGTGGGCCATGAAGTAGTTGAAGTCCAGACAGAACGAGCAGCCCACCAGCGAAGCCACCACCATGTGCGCATACGACTTCAGGCTCTCATCGCACTGGTCCCACTTCTGGAGCTTCTGCCCGAAGCCCATGCTGGCCTTGAGCACCGGCAGGTGGTGCCACATCACGCCAAGTGACTTGGGGACCCGGCCGAACGTCCGGCTGGCGAACAACTTCGCCATGGCGCCATGGAGTCCGGTGAGCTCCTTCGGGGGAATCCTGGTCGAGGTCATGTCTTCTCCGGTGTCAGCATCGGGTGCCGTCGGCCTGAAGACACCGGTCCTCCGCGGGATGTGACATCCCTCGAAGAGGGCTCCACCGTTTCATCGCTCCCGGCCGCCCAATGCCCGCAGATGCTCAACCGTAGCCGTGACGCCACCGCAGACGATCACCGCGATGCGTGACGCGGCGGCAAGCGCCGGCGACGCCGAGTCGAGCGCGGCCAGTGCGGCCCCGCACGCGGGCTCCACCAGAATCCGGTGTTCGTCGAGAAACCGCAGGGAGGCCGCCACTGCGGCCGCATCGGACACAACGATGGTGTCGATCGCGTGGCGCGTCGCCCACTCAACCGCGGCGTCACAAGGCCTCTTCGCGCCGAGCGACGTGGCGACGCTCGAAATCCCTGGCAATTCGACAGGTCGCCCCTGCGCGACCGAACGCGCATAGCAGTCCGCGCCCTGGGTCTCGGCCGCGACGACCGGCACATCGCCCCAACCGTTGCGCGCCATCCCTTCGAGCACGCCGCACAGCAACCCGCCGCCGCCAACCGCAAGCACGACTGCGTCCGGTTTCGGTCCGGCTGCCGCCATCTCGTCGATCATCGTTGAATGGCCCTGCCACAGCACGGGATCGTCGAAGGGATGCACGAACGCGTCGTGCGAGCCGATCACGGATTGCGCGAACGTGTTCGCCTCTGCCCACGAAGCGCCGTGGACGATCAACTCCGCGCCTTCGAGACGGATCAGCTCGCGTGCGCGCGCGGACGTGCTCTCCGGAACAACGACGAGCACGGGCACGCCGAGCTCGCGACCGGAATAGGCGACCGCAATGCCCGCGTTGCCGCCCGAAGACGACACGAAACGACGGGCGCCTGCCGCGCGCCGCGCGTCGCATACCGCACCGACGCCGCGCAGCTTGAACGACCCGGACGGCTGCATCGCCTCGAGCTTGAGCAGGACATCTTTGCCGAGCCGGCGGGACGCGGCTTGCGAACGGAGGTAGGGAGTCTGGATATGGAGTGGCATGCGAAGAAGTGCGGCAAACGTCCGCGACGCGCGGACAGGTGTCACGACGCAGGCCAACCTAGACCGGGCCACCCATACCTTCCAATACCATTCACGGCAGCATGCTATACCTTCCAGGCATATCCACGGAACGGACAGACACTGCATGCGACAGGTCGAGTTGCGCCATCTACGCTACTTCGTGGCGGTCGCCGAAGCCGGCAGTGTGATGGCCGGCGCCCGCGCAATCGGGATTGTGCAACCCGCGCTTTCCCGCCAGCTCCGCGAGCTTGAGGAGGCGATCGGCACCCCGCTGTTGATCCGCCGCTCGACGGGTATCGCGCTCACCGCGGCCGGCGTGAGCTTCCTGCAGGACGCTACGCGCATGCTCGCCGAGCTGCAGGGCAGCCGCGAACGTGCGCTGCGCAGCGCGGCTGGCCAACTCGGCGAGCTGCGTCTCGGCGTGCTGCCGAACTATTTCCCATTGCCTGTGGTGTCGAACGTTCTCAAGGCCTTCCGGAACGCCTGCCCGGACGTGATGCTGTCCATCTCGCCAATGCTGTCGGCCGAGCAGGCGACCGCGATCGCACACGGCGACCTTGATGGCGGCATCATGGCGTGGCGGCAGGACGAGGCGCCGCATCTGTCAGGCACGCGGCTGCTACGCGACCGGTTCGTGCTCGCGATGCTATCCACGCCGGGCCAGCGCTTCCGCGCCCCCCGTCAACTGGCCGAACTCGCAGGCGCGCCGTTTGTCTGGTTCGACCCGCTCCGGTCCGCCGCGAATCACCGGTTCTTGCTCGAGCAGTGCCGGCGGGCTGGCTTCACGCCTCGCATCGCGCAAGTCGGCAGCGACATCCCGACGCTCATCGGGCTCGTCGCGGCTGGAATGGGCTACGCGTTCGTGCCGGAGAGCACTTCATCGACGTGCCCGAGCACGGTGCGACTGGTCGCGCTTGACGAACTCGACGGCCGCTTCGACGTCGAATTCGTGTATGACGGCCAGGCGGGCTCGCCGGTCGTGCAGCAATTCCTCGCGGCGCTGCGCGCGACCGCCAACGCATGAGCGGGACCGCGCCGGAGGTCGCGACATCGGCAGCGCGTGCGGGGCTGCCTTGCCGCACGCAGCGTGCGCCAGTCCGCGGCTCACTCCCCAGGACGGCGCAATCCAAACGCCTCCGGCCGGTGCGTCGCGGATGGCGTTCAGCCGCCCGATCCCGTCTTGCGCGACAGGTAGTAGGCGTTCCCGCCCGGGTCCGTGTGCGTCGCTTCCAGCGAGAGCCCGTGCGCGCGCAGCAGGTCGCGATACCCGTCGACGCTGTACGAGTGATAGCGGAACGAGACGCCATTCATCGGCTCGCCGTCGATGGAGCCGTGGGCGTCGCCCGAGGTGAAGAGGAACGCGGCGCCAGGTTTCAATGCCCGCGCGATATGGGTGATTGCCTGTTCCTGCTCTTCGTGGCGCAGGTGGAACAAGACGCCCCACGCGATGGCGGCATCGAACGCCTGCTCCTGAAGCTCACAGGACTGGATGGGCGCGCACTTCACCGGCACGTGGGGGAAGTTCGCTTGAAACCGCGCCAGCAACTCGCGGGAGCTATCCACGCCCATCACATGGCAGCCATGCTCCAGCAGCACCCGCGTCAGCGGCAGTCCCGTGCCGCAGCCGACGTCCAGCACCGAGGCACCGGCCGGCAGTGAGGCAGCGAGCGCCGTCACCTCCGGGACGCCCATGGAGCCCGCGCGGTGGGATGCATACCAGTCCGCGATCAAATCGTACTCGTGCACGCGTCAGTCTCCGCTATCGGAGCCGAAGTCGCGGGCCACGTGCGCCCTCAGGATTCGCGCGAAGCTCTCACGCTGCCTTGCACCGGAGCGACGCAGGGAGTCCCGTTCGGAAATCCAAGACGATTCAAGCCGCCTCGAATCCTCGCTCACCACCTCGACGAGCGCTCCGAGGAAGTGCCGGACACGTTCCGGCTCCAGTCGTGCGGAAGGTGGCACGACATTCCATTCCTGTTCCTCCACTTGGGTGAGCACCTCCTCTTCAAAGGTGACCACCCGGAACGTGATGGAGAGAGCGCCGTCCGGACGCTGCTGGGTGTCCACCCAGTGGAGGGCGCTCTCAAGCGGTGAACGCACCACTTGGGTGCTTGCCATGGCACCCTGCTCGACGGGAGGCACTGGGTGCGAGCCCGAGGTGTACACAGCGATCGCTCCTGGAATCGACATGGCACGCTCCCACCCGATGCAGGGCCCGGCGTCATCCACCGGGAGCCGTTCGGGTAGGCCGCACTCTTCCCACATTGTAGACCCGGCATCCATCCAGGACGCCCGGAGCCGAGAAGCTCCGGGCGCTGACTGCGCGGAGGGCTAGCGACTGACCCAGAAGGACCTGCTGCCGCAGGAGACCGCCCGTTTGAAGAACGCAACGTCGAGTGCCGCCCCCTTGTCGTCGACCGCGGCCACCAGTTGCACGGTGTCGCTGAGTCTGTTCGCGGGAATCCTGACGGTTGTCCCAGCCGCCACACCGCCACGGACCTCGAAGACGACCACACGCTTCGTGGGGTCAAAGACGACGATTCCTCCCACCCTTCTCGTGATGTTCACCAAGACGTAGTCCGCCGAGCTATTGATGTCGCCCATCGTTTCGCCCTGGCCCCCCGAGCTGTCGCCCCTGGGCGTGTAGGTCGACTCGTGCCACTTCCCTTCCTCATCGAAGTAGCCAGCCCAGACAGCCTCGTGATTTTGATCGTAGAGGATGACCCTGTTGCCCGTCTCCCCCATGTGCCAGCCGCCGGGAAGGGCTTCGGCCTTGCCTCCAACCAGAATGACACTGACAGCCAGAATGCATGCAAACAGTTGATTGCGCATTGAGTCTCTCCTTGGCGTACAGCGGGGTTACCACCGTGAGCACCTGCCCACGGGCAAGCTCGGTTCAGTCACTGGCATTCGCATGAGTTCCACTCGACGACGGATCTCGCGGAAAGTACGGGAACCCGTTGAAAGCGGGCATCACCCATAGGGGTGACGCTGTCCCGCATGGTAAAACCATCCCAAACGTCGTGCTTACGCTTGAATCCAGACGTGGAGGAAAGTCATGCGCGTGAAGGGCCAGCCGGATTCCATGCAGCGGGAGCAGGTGCTGTTGGATGTCATGACAGCGCTGACCAGCTCACTCGACATGAAAGAGGTCTTCTCCGAGTCCCACAGGATTCTGTCGCGCGTGCTGGCCGCGGACTTTGGCGGGCTCTGCGTGTCCAGGCCCGGTGAGCCCGGTCAATACGACTGGCCCATGATCCAGGACATGCCCCAGGTCTTCTTTGACCGCTACCCGGAGATTTCACACGAGTGCTTCGTGAGCGCCGCGGTGGTCCAGCAGCCCAACACCGTGCTGCGGGAGTCCGAGATGCTGTCGCGCCTGGAGATGAGGAACAGCGCCATGTACGCGCACTGCCGGGAGATGCACATGCCGGTGGAGCGCATCCTGTCTGTGTCACTGGACATGGGGCTGGGCTGGCACAGCGGCTTCACCCTGTACCGGGAGAACCGGAAGGCCTTCTCGGAGCAGGAGCAGGCCTTTCTTCAACGCCTGACGCCCATCCTGGCCAGAACGGTTCGCAACTGTCTCATGCTGGGAGACCTGGTCCGTCAGGGAGACCTCCTGGACCAGCTCTTCCGCCATACAGGGCTTGAGAGCATCGTGCTGAGCCCACCGGCCATCGAGCTGATGCGCACGCCCCGCTCCACGGCGCTGCTCCATCGCTGGTTCCCGGATGAGCCCTGTGGCCGCTTCGGCCTGCCCCAGGTCCTCCTGGACGCCTTGGAGCGGCTCAGTCGCTCCGGACAGCGGATGCTCGCCGGGCAGGACGTCCTGACGTTCCGGCGGCTGGGGCGGAGCTTGAAGGTGACGTTCCTCCCGTTGCCAGCCCATCCCGGGAGAACGCCCTGGGCGCTGTTGTTCCAGGAGGTGTCTCACAGCGTTCAGGTTCCCACCGAGTGGCGCAAGCGGCTCACCCCTCGCGAGCTGGACGTGGTTCAGCGCGTCTTGAATGGTTGGGACAACCGAACCATCGCGGAGGACATGGGAAGCTCGCTGAACACGTTGAAGACGCACCTGAAGCGGGTCTTCGTCAAGCTGGCCGTGCCCAGCCGCGCCAAGCTGATCCTCCTCGCGCAGGAGCAGAGCGCCGAGGCAGCAGGGTAGGCTCCCCGTGTCGGACGCGCCACCAGCCTCGCCTCTATCGGCGCGAGGAGCTCCCTCCCGCGCTGAGACCTGTCAGTCGTTCCGGGAGTTTCATCGAGGCCCCGAGGGCACGGGGTTGACGGTGGTGAGCGCGGGCGGCGATGCGGTCAGAGAACCCAGGTAGAGCCGGCCATGGAATCCGTCAGGCTGCTGGGACGTGAAGAGCTTCAGTCCCTCGGCCTGCTTGGAGGACTGCCATGCCTCGAGCGCCGGGCTGATGCCGAAGACGTTGCACTCCACGCCCTCGTTCCAGACGTTGTAGCGGCAGGCGAACTGGGTGCCTCGCTGGAAGCCCACGTCCAGGACACGCACCGAGGGCAGGACACGTGCCACGCGAGCGCCCATGGGCTCGAAGTCGCCATCCCAGCTCGCCTCCGTGGTGCGCGCGTGGACGCTGCCCGTGAGGACCAGCGTCCAGGCCTGGGGACGCTCCGATCGGGCGTTCAGCAGGTGCTGGGCCATCTGCGCCTCGCGCTCATTGCCGTGGGCCCTGTCGGCGTCGATGGCGGCCACGGCCACATCCTTTCCGGAGACGCGCAAGCGGCGGGCCTGCTCGCGAGCCACAGGCGCATGGATGCCGCGACCGTCCGCAGCGAGCCCCTCGCCCACCCAGACCCTGGTTTCGCTGTCGCGCTCGAACTCCTTTGACGGGATGCTTCAGGGCCCACCGGAGTCCCTCACTCCTGAACAGAAGAGCGACTTGATCGCGTTCCTGCGCCGGCTCTGATTCATCTCACAGGGAACCCCCGTGCGGGCCCAGACGTCCACAGGCGCATGGTCCCCATCCTGCTGCTCCTCGCCCTGACCCCTGTCGACGCGGAGCCCGAGCCCCCAAGTCCAGAGCGTCCCTATGCCGAGGTGGTCGCCGGGTTGGAGGCCCGACGACAGGACTTCGGCACACGGTGGCACCAGCCCGGCGTCAAGCGCACATCCCTGCGGGACGAGGCCCGTTCAACCGTACTGGATGCCATCACCCGGCAGCTGATGCCGGCCTGGTACGGCACGCCCTGGGAGTTCTATGGCCACAGCCAGACTCCCGGAACAGGGAGCATTGCCTGTGGCTACTTCGTCTCCACCGTACTGCGGGACGCGGGCTTCCGAATCGAGCGCGTACGGATGGCCCAACAGCCCGCCGAGCACATCGTGAAGACGCTGGCACCCGCGCTGAAGACCTGGCGGTTTCGCGACCGTCCTGTGTCCGAAGTCATCGACGGAGTGAGTCACGCCGGTGCCGGGCTCTACGTCGTCGGACTCGACTACCACGTCGGGTTCCTCTGGAACGACAGCGCGAAGGTATGGATGTGTCACTCGTCCTACCTGGGCGAAGCCAAGGTCGTCTGCGAGGACGCGCTCACCTCCCCGGCGATGGTGTCGCGCTACCACGTCGTCGGGAAGCTGCTCGAGGACGGGATGATGGACGCCTGGATGAAGGGGCGGGCTCTCCCGACCTTCATCCCGTAGCCCAGGTGGAACCCAAGACTTCCGGAATGACACGGCACCTCAGGCATCAGGACTGCCCGCGGGATGACGTGCTCTCCCGGACCGGTGCGGCGCCGCCGGTCAGCAGGTTGATCAGCCCATGCGGTGCGTTGTCATCGTTGAAGCAGAGCGTGTGGATCCTCGCGGCCTCGGCTGAGGCATCCACGCTCCTCAGGAACATGGCCTCCTCGTACTCGGCGACCGCGGCATCGAAGTCGCCCCGGTGCGCGGCCAGGGCCTTGCCCAGCTCGGCGCCGTCGTACATCGCGAGGTTCGCGCCCTCACCGTCGGGCGGGTTCAGATGCGCGGCGTCGCCGAGCAGTGTCACACCGGGCACGTGAGTCCACCGATGTCCTGGCGGGAGCGCATGGATCTTCCGGAGGACGGGGGCTGTCTCACCGTCGGTGATCAGCGCGGTGAGATCTGGCGCCCAGCCGTCGAACTCCGCCGCGACTCGAGCCTTCACCTCCTTCGGGTCGGAGAAGTCGATGTCCGTGAACCACTCCTGCGGCCGGCTGAGCGCGACGTAGGTGTGCAGGACGCCGTGGGGCTCGCGGTGGGCGAGGATGGCCTTGCTGGGTGCGAGGACGTAGAGGGCTCCTCCTCCGACGAGCTTCGCGCTGGCCGGGTGGCGTGCGTCGGCGTCGAGCAGGTAGGTCTCGACGAACGAGGTGCCGACATACGCGGGCTTCGCGTCGGACAGCAGCGGCCGGACCTTCGACCAGGCGCCGTCCGCGCCCACCACGAGGCTCGCCGTCACGCTCGCCCCATCCGCGAACGTCAGCGTGTGCTGCCCGCCGCCGAGCGAGCGGATAGACGTGACCTTGCGTCCCCACTGCACGGTGCCGTCAGGCAGCGAGTCGAGGAGGATGCGCCGCAGTTCGCCGCGCGGCACCTCGGGGCGAACGCCGCTGCCGACGTCGTCATCGCCCGCGCGCTGCCCGAAGTCCCCGCCTCCGCCACGCCCCAGGAATCGCTTCGCGGGCTCGCCGTCGCGGTGTTCGAGACGGTCGATGCGCATCCGTGGGTGGGCGCGCAGCTCTCTCGCGCCCCGTGGGAGTCTCCGATGCTGCGGATCTTCGAGCGCATCGGGCACCAGTTCCAGGCGATGGGGCTTTCAGACAGAGCCTGGTTCACGGCGGGGTCGACGCTGATGAGCTACATCGTCGGCGTGAGCATCCAGAATGCCGCGAACGGCCGCATGCTCGATCCGTCCGTGGACCGCGTTGAGTTCCTCAACACGGTGTCGGCCCGGTGGAAGGAGCTCGACGCGAATGAGTATCCGTTCACCCGCAAGCTCGCCGCCCAACTGCCCGGGCACGATGACCTCGCCGAGTTCCTGGCCGGCATCGATCTCATCCTGAAGGGGATCGCGGCCTCCCGCTAAAGGCGGTTCCCATGGCGTCCGCGGGAACCTACTTTGGCGGGATCGTGTCGAACCGCGGCACCCCGTCCGCCACGTCGTAATAGTCGCCCTTGTTGGCCATGTAGACATGGACGGCGATGCGGGTGTGGGTAGGCGTGTCGAAGGCTCCCAACGCGATTCCCATCCAATCGCGTTGAAGCGGATCCCAGAACAGCGACGAGCCGCAGACAGAGCAGAACCCGCGACGCGCCTTCTCGGACGACTGGAACCAGCCGACCTTGTCCGCGCCCTCGATCGTGACGGCGGAGCGCGGCACGTCGGTCGAGACGAAGTAGTGGCCCGAGTGCTTGCGACACCGGGTGCAGTGGCAGGCGTCAGGGGCGGGCAGCTCGCCCTCCACGGTGAAGCGGACCGCGCCGCACAAGCAGGAACCGCGATGCATGGACGACCTCCTCTCGACACCCGCTTCGGTCAGCGCATGTCCTCCGGCCACTTGCGCTCCACGCCGGTGGGGTTCTGATTGTACAGCTCCGCGAGCCGGGCCTTCACCTCCTCCACGGTGCCGACGATGACGTAGCTCCGCGTCTTGATGTCCTCCGGCACGCCGCCCGACATCCCGAAGGTGACGCTGAGCTTGGAGCAGTCGTCCGTGGGGTTGTTGAGGTCGAACTGGTGCAGGCGGTACTGGAGGTCCGGCAGCGCCTCGTCCGGCGACCAGATGGCCATGGCATGCTTGCCGTCCTCCGTGGCGACGATGAGCGGCACGTTGCCCGCCTCATCCTTGAAGCCGCCCGGCGTCGGGTCCTCCGAGTGCACCCGGGGGTACTCGCGCGACTCGCCCGTCGCCGGGTCGAAGCGGTAGTGCTTCTCGAACTCGCGGTTGACGTAGGTGGTGGGGGCCTCGACGTAGGCCGTGTCGTGGGGCGCGGCGAGGTGGATGTGGCTGTCGTACTGGATGACGTTGTCGTGACCGCCCACGCCGACGGTGATGTCCTTGGTGATGAGATCCTCGGAGACCAGGGTCGTGTTCTTGGCGTGGGAAACGCCGTTGTACGGGCCCGCCTCCTCTCCCGGCTCCAGCCAGTAGGCGGGATGCACGGTGCTGGTCATGTGGCCCAGCTGCGCGCCGTAGCCCACCACCTGCGTCGTGGAAATGGGCTCCGTGCCGTTCCGGTGGCTCCCCGCCTCGGTGGGCATCAGGGCCTCGTTGTAACCGTCCAGGGAGAAGGCCACCTGCATCTGCCGGCCATGGTCCTTGTTGTTGATGTACTCCTTGCCGTCGTAGACGAGGCTGGTCACAGCGCCGCCGTGGCTCGCGGAGGTGCCCATTTGCACCGTCGCGTTGCCGAAGGAGGTGTCCCCGTTCAACGAGCCGGTGGTGCCGTAGGGGCCCGTGGGCTGCTGGACGCCCCCTGGGTCCTGCGTCGGCGCCGCGGTCATGTCCCCGCCGGGCCACGTGGTGCCCAGGCGCTGTCCATCCTTGGAGAAGGCCTGCACCTTGCCGCCAAGGTCGGCGAGGTAGCCATTCTGGAACTCCTGGAAGGGCACCGCGTCGGGCTTGCCGGAGGCGACCCGGGCGTCACGGAACGCCTTCACCATCGGATCATCGAGAAAGGGCGGACGGGTCTTCACGGCGTCCTCGAGGCCGGAGTTGGGGTAGCCCAGGCGGGAGTTGGTGCCCTGCCGGCCATGGGTGAAGGTGTTGTCCGAGTAGGCCTTGCAGATGTCGCCGTGCACCTCGAAGGACACCCACTGGTTGCGGTCCTCGGGTTTCACGGACTGGCCTGGAGGCGGACGGCAGAAGGTGTAGAGCTGCATCTGCCGCTCGCCGGTGGCGGGGAAGTCCTGGAAGAAGGCGGGGACGTTCTCGTTGCCGGGAACGGTGGAGCGGCCCGCGGCATACATGGGCGAGCGGGAACCATGCATCGCCTGGTCGGCGGCGGGGTCCGGCAGGGTGGTGCCGCGCTTGCGGGTGAGCTCGGCCTCCGCATTGCCTTTGAATTGTTCGCACCAGGCCTGCCAATCAGCCACGGACGGGTTGGACACGTCCGGAGGAGGCGTGCTCTCGGCCAGGGCCCTGTAGGACGAGGATGTCGAGGGGCGGGACCGCGGTTCGAAGCTGCTGTGGAAGAACAGCTCCCGGAGCGTGCGCTCGGCGGTGGAGTCCTGGGACGTCGTTGCCTGCGACGCCGGCTCCGAAACCGAAGACACGCGGATACCGTTCTGACCCGATTGGAAACGAGAAACACTGTCCATGTGAGCCTCCCCCCTGAGGCATGCCGCGATATCCGCTGCACTCATGACGATGGCCGGGGGAATCCATTGCCGAACTGCTGAATCGGCCCCGGCCGAACGGGACTTCAGTGTAAAAGCGGGAATCACCACCCGCAGTTCGACCGGGATGAGCAGCGATGACAGGAACGAATGTACGAGCCGTCGTGTGCGCGGTCTTCTCCCTCCTCGTGGGCTGCTCGACGCAGCCCCCCCCGGAGCTGGCGGAAGCGCGAGCGGCCGCGGTCATGCAAGACGCCAATTTCGCCGACTCGGTCTTTGTCAGTGGCCTCCAGGGCCCCACCACCATGACCTTCGCGCCTGACGGGCGCCTGTTCATCTCGGAGAAGAATGGTTCGCTGCGTGTCGTCGTGAACGGCCAGCTTCTGGCGACTCCGTTCATGACGCTCGCCGTGGACAACGACAACGAGCGTGGGCTGATGGGCGTCGCGTTCGATCCCAACTTCGCCAGCAACCACTATCTCTACGTCTATTACACGTCGGTCGCCGGCAGCATCCACAACCGGGTCAGCCGCTTCACCGCCAACGGCAACGTGGTGGTTCCCGGAAGCGAGCTGGTGCTCGCCGACTTTCCGACGCTCGACGCCGCCAACCACAACGGCGGCGCGGTCCGCTTCGGACTCGACGGCAAGCTCTATGTCTCCGTCGGAGAGAACGCGGTCTCCTCCAATTCGCAGAGCCTGAACACGCCGCTCGGCAAGCTGCTGCGCTTCAACCCGGACGGCAGCATCCCCACGGACAATCCGTTCTATGCGACCGCCACCGGGCTCGCGAAGGCGACCTGGGCGATGGGACTGCGCAACCCCTTCACCTTCGACGTTCAACCCGGCACGGGCATCCTGTTCATCAACGACGTGGGCGAAGGCGGCTGGGAAGAGATCAACCGCGGCCAGGCCGGTGCCAACTACGGCTGGCCGATGACGGAGGGCTATTTCACGAACCGGCCGGAGCTCACGCAGCCGTTCTATGCGTACCCGCATGGCTCCGGCACGGCCGCCGGCAACTGCATCGCTGGCGGTGCCTTCTACAATCCACCCGTCTCGGCCTTTCCCAGCGCGTATGTCGGTCAGTACTTCTTCGCGGACTACACCAACAATTGGATCGCGCGCATCGACCCGAACACCGGTGCGAATTCGCTCTTCGCGACGGCCGCCGCGGGACCCGTGGACCTCGATGTCGGGCCCGATGGCGCGCTCTACTACCTGGCGCGCGGCTCGGGCCAGGTAGGCCGCATCGCCTACACGGCCTCGCTGCCGCCGAGCATCGCGCAGCAGCCGGCGAGCACGTTGGTATCGGTCGGCTATCCTGCCACCTTCACGGTGTCGGCGAGCGGCGAGCCGCCCCTCACCTACCGGTGGCAGCGCAACGGCGTGGACATCGCTGGCGCGACCTCGCCGAGCTACGAGCTGACCGCCGCGCAGCTCTCCGACAGCGGCGCGCGCTTCCGCGCGGTCGTGACCAACGGGCTTGGCTCGGCCACCAGCGCCGAGGCCGTGCTGACGGTGACGTCCAACAAGCCGCCGGTGGCCACGATCGTGACGCCGGCCACGGGCGCGACCTACATCGCCTCCACCAACCTGACGTTCTCCGGCTCGGCCAGCGACCTGGAGGATGGCGCGCTGCCTCCGAGCGCGATGACCTGGAACATCACCTTCCATCACGACACCCACACGCACCCGGCCATGGCGGATACCACCGGCATCGCGAGTGGGAGCTGGCCCGTCCCGAGCATCGGCGAGAGCTCAGCCAATGTCTGGTATCGCCTGCGGCTCACGGTGCGCGACTCGATTGGCCTCACCCACACGACGTATCGCGACGTCCACCCCGTCACGGTCCCGCTCACGGTGACCAGCGTGCCGAGCGGCCTGCAGGTCCTGATGGACGGGCGGCCGGTCGCGGCGCCGCACGAAACGACGGGTGTGGTCGGTGTCGTCCGCTCCGTGGGCGCCGAGTCGCCGCAGTATGCGGGCGGTAGGTTCTGGGCGTTCTCGTCGTGGTCTGACGGAGGCGCGCAATCACACACCTTCATCACGCCTGGCAGCGCGGCCACCTACACCGCCTGGTTCGTCGAGACCTCGGGCGGGAGCTGCTATCAGATTCAAAGCGAGCGCACCGACAAGTGGCTCACCGTCAACGTCGCGGGCAAGGTCATCGCCGGCAGCACGACGCAAGCCGGCGGGCAGGTCTTCCAGCTCGTTCCGAGCGGCACCCAGTACAAGCTCAAGGGCTCGGGAGACGCGTTCCTGACGGTGGTGGCGAACCAGCTCACGATGGGCGCCAACTTCACCAGCGGGGAGTCGTTCACCCAGCTGGCCTGCGGCTACGGCGGGCGCACCCGCGTCGGCTTCCGGGCCTCCGTGGGGAGCGCGCCCCATTGGAAGGAAACCGCGCCGGGCGAGCCCATCCAGAGTGGTGACGGCGGCAATGGCGGCGCCTGCAATCCGGCCGATGGTGGGGCCTGGGAGGCCTTCTACCTCGAACCGGTTTCCTGCCCGGGCAGCGGCGGCGGCCCCGTGTGCGGCAACGGCACGGTCGAGAGCGGCGAGCAGTGCGACGATGGCAACACCCAGTCGGGCGATGGCTGCGATGCGACCTGCCATACCGAGGCCAGCGGCAGCGCGGGCTGCTTCCGCATCCAGAGTGAGCGCACCGACCAGTGGCTCACCGTCGACGGCGCGGGCAAGGTGGCTGCCCTCGGCACGACGCAGACCGGTGGCGAGGTCTTCGAGCTCGTCACCAGTGGCGCGAAATACAAGCTCAAGGGAACCAGCGGCGCGTACCTGGCGGTGGTCGCGGATCAGCTCACCCTGAATGCCTCGCTCGGCACGGCGGAGTCGTTCACCCGCCACGCATGCGGCGTCTTCGGCGGCCGCAATCGCTATGGCTTCGAATCGACGACAGGCACCGCGCGCAACTGGAAGGAGAACACCCCCGGCGCTCCCATCCAGAGCGGCAATGGCGGCAACGGAGGCATCTGCAATCCCACCGACACGGGCTCGTGGGAAGCCTTCTACCTCGAGCCCGCGACCTGCCCCCAATCGGGTCCGTAGTCGAAGGCCTCCAGCACCGCCCGCGGGTCTTCGCGTTGGGGGCGTGCCGTCGCATGCGCCCCCAGGGCCCGCTCGCCCTCGACCGCCCTCAGCGCCGGATGCCGGTCAGCGCGAGGCGCAGCACCCGGCGCGCGGTGACCGGATCATTCTCGTTCGCGACGGCGATCGCGTTCGCCAGCATCATCAGGTCCTGTGCCGTGGCGCCCGCTTGAAGCGCACCCACGGATGACGCCCGCGCCACCAGGACCTTCAGCACTTTGAGCAGCATGTCGGTGCAGCAGATGTCTTCGGCGGACAGGCCATCCGGGCCGGCCAGCAGCGCGGCGGCGAGCCCGCGGTGGGTCGCGGTGTAGACCGTCACCTCCTCGAGCCAGTCCGCCAACTCTGCGGCGGGCGCCTTGCCCGGTTGCGCGGCGGCCCGCGCACAGAGCTGCGCGACGCCGTCGCGGAAGACGACCTCCAGCAGCGCCTGCCGCGACGGAAAATGCCGGTGCAGGGTCGCCGAACCGACCCCCGCCTTCCGAGCGATCTCCTCGAGCGACACCTGCGCGCCCTCCTTGGCGACGAGCGCCGCGGCGACGGCGACAATCCGCTCCCGGTTGCGTTGCCCGTCCGCGCGCAACCGCTTCATCTGCTCCACGGCGAACTCCTCCTCACGAGACCCTTCTCTTTGACAAACGGGGGGCCCCTCCGTATTTAACACGAACAATAAACGGTGGGGTCCCCCACTTATCAAGGAGCCGCCGATGAGCCGAAACGATGCCGTTCTCGTCACCGCCGCCACAGGACGTCAGGGGGGCGCCACCGCCCGGGCGTTGCTGGCCGAGGGCCGCACGAAAGTGCGCGTCCTGGTGCGCAATCCAGAGGCGGCGAACGCCAGGGCCCTCGCGGCGGCTGGCGCGGAGGTGGTCGTCGGGGACCTGGACGATCCAGCGTCGTTGCGCGCCGCCTCCGCCGGGACGCGGGCGGTCTTCTCCATGCAGTCACCCATCGTCTCCGCGACCGGCGTCGACTTCAGCAAGGAGCGCCAGCAAGGGAAGAACCTCGTCGAGGCCGCGCTTGCCGAGGGCGTCGAGACCTTCGTGCACACCGCGACGACCGGCGTCGGCGCCCACCGCGACGTCGAGGGCTGGGCGGAGGGGCGCTGGAAGTTCCACGAGGAGTACTGGGAGAACAAGCTGGCCACGTGCGACCTGGTCCGCACCGCGGGCTTCAAGCACTGGACCCTCCTCCTGCCCGCCACCTTCATGGACCACGCGATGTTGGATCCCTCCGGCTTCGTCGACGGGCGCCGGTTGCTCACGGTGGTCAGGGCCGACAAGCCCATCGGGCTCATCGCCCCCGAGGACATCGGGAAGGCGGCCGCGGCGGCGATCAACAATCCCGTGAAGTTCCATGGCGTGACGCTGGAGCTCGCGGGTGACGTGCTCACGCTCCCTCAAATCACCGAGGTCCTCTCGCGCGTCGACGGCAAGGAGTACGTGGTCCAGTCCTCCACGATCGAAGAGGCCGTCGCGGCCGGCCTGCATCCCGGCGTGGCTCAAGGCATGACGTACATGAACGTCGCCCCGGTGCTGGCTCGGCCTGAAATCGCGCGCTCCTACGGCCTTTCACCCATGAGCTTCGAGGCCTGGGCGCGGCTGCGTCGTGAAATGACATGACGCGTCCATGTGTCACGCTCGTGCTCAAGCCAGACACTGTCGCATGTGTGTCTTTAATTACCCATCTTCCGCGCGCCCGTTTCTCGTGGTCTTGCAAGAGTGCCGTGACGTCAGATTTCCCTCCCTGACGCCGCGGTGCTGTTCCCCCCACTGAGAAATGGAGTTCGTGATGAAACACCTTCTCTTGAGCATGTTTGGGTTCGCGGGCGTCGTCGGCGCCGCGGGCGTCCCCTCCGTCGCCGCGGCCCAGGTTCCGTCCCCCTCCTGGGTGGCCCAGCTCGGCGCCAACCTGGATGAGCAGGCCAACGCCGTGGCCGTGTCAGGCTCGAGCGTCTACGTGGTGGGTCAGACGACCAGCCAGCTCGGCTCCGACCCGAAGGCCGGCGGTCAGGACGCGTTCATTGCCCGGTACGACACCGCCGGCAACCTCCAGTGGGTCCACCAGCTCGGCACCACCGGGTCGGACCGCGCCACCGCCGTGGCCACTGACGCGGACGGCAACGCGTATGTGGCTGGAACCACCTTCGGTGGCTTCGACTTCTACACCAACGCGGGCGGCATCGACTTCTTCATCGCCAAGTATGACGCAGCCGGCAACCGCCTGTGGTTGCGCCAGAACGGCACGCAGATGGATGACTTCGCCACGGGCATCGCCATTGGCGCGGACGACACCCTCTACTTCACCGGTTACACCGGCGGCAGCTTCGCCAACGGCGGCAACCCCAACAACTACGACATCATCGCCGGGCTCTATGACACGGCGGGCAACCCGTACTGGCTCCAGCAGTTCGGCAGCTCCGCGAGCGACATGGCGCGCGGCATCGCCGTCACGCCCACCCACGAGGTCTACATCGTCGGGAACACCTACGGCAGCCTCGACGGCACCACCTCGCCGGTGAACAGCGACATCTTCCTGCTCAAGCTCAACATCCTGGGCGCCCAGCAGTGGGTCCGGCAGATTGACGCGGGCGACCTGGATGACGGCAAGAGCGTCGCCGTGGGCCCCGATGGCGGCGTCTACATTGTTGGTGAAACGTTTGGCGGCCTGGACGGCAACACCAACAACGGCACCATCGACGTGCTGCTCGCCCGCTACGACAGCGCCGGCAACCGCGACTGGAGCCGCATGCTCGGAGGCGGGCAGCCCGACTACGCGTTCGGCGTCGCCGTCTCCTCGAACAACGTCGTGCAGGTGGTCGGCTACACGGGCGGGCTCGCCGGCATCCCGTATGCGGGCGCCTCCGATGCCTTCCTCACCCGCTACGACGCGCTCGGCACGAAGCTGGGCACCCAGACCCTGGGCACCTCGCGCCAGGACGTCGCCCGCGGCGTGGCCGTGGACGCTTCCGGCAACGCCTACGTCGCGGGACAGACGGGCGGAAGCCTTGGCGGCAACACCAGCGCCGGTAGCAACGACGCCTTCCTCGCCCGCTTCTGAGCAAGGCCTCTGACGAAAGCCCGGCAGGGCCCAACGCGTTCTGGGCCCTGCCGCGGTTCGCGCGTGGCTAGCGCCGGTGCTTCGCGATGAGCGCGTTCGCCGCTTCCGGATGGCCCTGGCACTCCAGCAGCGCGCGGAGCATCAGCGGGACGACGATGGTGGCGTCCGACTCGATGACGTACATCGGCGTCGTCTCCGTCAGCTTGTCCCAGGTGATCTTCTCGTTGGGCGTCGCGCCCGAGTACGAGCCGTAGGACGTCGTCGAGTCGCTGATCTGGCAGAAGTAGGCCCACGGCTTCACGGGCTTCTGCATGTCGTACTTCGTCGACGGCACGACGCAGATGGGGAAGTCACCGGCGATGCCGCCGCCAATCTGGAAGAAGCCCACGCCCTTGCCCGCGGACAGCTCCTCGTAGCGGTCGTAGAAGTCGGCCATGTACTCGATGCCGGACTTGGCGATGCTCGCGTTGCAGTCGCCCGTCTTCACGTAGGACGCGAAGATGTTCCCGAACGTCGAGTCCTCGTAGCCCGGGACGACGATGGGCAGCTTGCGCTTCGCCGCCTCCATCAGCCAGCAGGCCTCCGGGTCTCCCTCGTATGCCGCGGGCTCCAGCACCTGGATGAGCTCGTAGAAGTACTCGTGCCAGAAGCGGCGCTCGCCCTTCGCGGAGGCGTTCTTCCACATGGGGACGACAATCTTCTCCACCGCCCGGAACGCCTCGTCCTCGGGGATGCTCGTGTCGGTGACCCGGCGCATCCGCTGCTCGAGGATTTTCGTGTCGTCCTGCTTGGTGAAGTAGCGGTACTCGGGGAAGTCCTTGTACGCCGTGTGCGCGACGAGCCGGAAGAGCGACTCCTCCAGGTTGGCGCCCGTCACCGACAGGCCGTGAATCAGTCCCGAGCGGATGGCGGGCGCGAGCGTGATGCCGAGCTGCGCGGACGACATCGCGCCCGCGACGCTCCAGAACATCCGGCCACCGCTCGACACATGCTCCCAGTAGGACAGGAGCGCGTCGCGCGTCGCGCGGGCGTTGAAGTTCTTGTAGTTCGTGAGGATGAACTCGAGGACGGGCAGTTCGGACGTGGACATGGGGGCCTCCAGAAACAACGGGGTCATGACCCGGGAGGCGCCAGCCGACGGAATGCCACCCGAGGACACCCTACGGTCGCGACAGAACGTCGCACCGCCATCGGAGCGTCAAGTGGCTGCCGGCTGGGTACCACGGAAGGGGGCTTGCGGCTATCGCTTCCCCACCGGCGCGGCCAGGCGGTTCGCCATGTACCGCGCGGGCGACGTCCCGAGCGCCTTGCGGAACATGGTCACGAAGCTGCTCGCGTTCTCGTAGCCCAGGTCCAGCGCCACGTTCTGCACGGTCGCGTCCCGGGAGAGCTTCTGGATGGCCAGGATGATGTGGAGCTGCTGGCGCCAGCGGCCGAAGCTCAAGCCCGTCTCCTCGACGAGGACGCGGTTCAAGGTGCGCTCGCTGACGCCGATCCGCTTCGCCCACGTCTTCGTCGTCACGCCAATCGCCGGCTCGGCGGCCATCGCGTCCACCAGACGCCGGAGCCGGGGGTCGCTCGGCATCGGCAAGCGGTGCTTCTCGATGGAGACCGTCGCCAGTTCGTCGAGGAGCACGGCCACCAGGCGCGCGTCCGGCCCCTTGAGGTCGTAGAGCGCGGGGCGCGCCGCCAGGCGCAGCAGGAGCTCACGGAAGAGCGGCGTCACCGACACCGCGCAGCAATCCTTCGGAAGGTTCGGCGCCGAGCGCGGCTTGAGGAAGACACTGTAGCCTTCGAGCGGCGCGCGACCCCGGATCCGATGCGTCACGCCCCCGGGGATCCACAGCGCGGATTGCGGCGGGACGATCCAGAGGGCGTTCGACGCTTCGCAGATCATCTCTCCGCGCACCAGGTACATGAGCTGCGATTCGCGGTGCGCGTGGGGTTCGCTCTCGATCCCCCCGCTCGCCATGCGGATCCCGATCGCGTTCGCCGGCCGCTCGACCGCGGTCTTCAACCGTCCACGCGCATCGAGCGTGAACCGGCTCCCGAGTGCCTCGAGCGAAGCCACCGCGCCAGGAGGCCCGTTCGCCACCTGGACGTCTCCGCTGAACGTCCAGCTCGTCGGATCCACGGGCCGTGTCGCCTTCGATTTCCGCCGCTTCGCCGCCATGACCGTTTTGATAAACAAGTTGTCCTGATTGCGCAATGCGGCCAGGGGCGCGACTCCCTATGGTCTCCCGCATGCCGTCGCCAGCCACCGCGCCTTCGGGCGTCGTCGAGTCCATGTTCCATCGCCTCGTCTCGCGCCGCGCCAGGGTTCGCGAAGTCGAGTCCGTGGGAGATGCGTTCCGCCTCGTCACGATTGAGGGAGAAGACCTTGAAGGCCGCCGCTGGACGCCCGGCGACATGATCCAGATCGGCTTCGCCGGCCTGGCCGGGCGGGCGTACACACCGCTCTCCTTCGAGCCTCGAACCGGCACCGCCACGTTTCTCGGGTTCGTTCACGGCCAGGGCATCGCGTCGAACTGGCTCGCGTCGGCGACCATGGGAGAGCCGCTCTTCCTCGTGGGTCCACGTTCGGCGCTGGACCTCGCATCCGTCGGGCGGCCGTTGTTCTTCTTCGGCGACGAAACCTCGTTCAGCACCGCGGCCGCGCTTCGAGCGACACCCGAGGGAATCCGGGAGGTGGCGTTCTCGTTCGAGGTGGAATCCACCGAAGCCTCGCGCATCGCACTCGAACGGATTGGCGTCACCACCGGTGTGACGCTGACCGCGCGCGAGCCGGAGGCTGTTCACCTCGATCGCATCGAGAACGAACTCATGCGTGCGCTGCTCGCCGAACCGCGGACGCGGTGTGTCTTCACCGGGAAGGCTCCGTCAATCCAGCGCCTCTACAAGGCGGTGCGGCGAGCAGGCATCTCCGCGAAGCAGGTCACCAACGTCGCCTATTGGGCGCCAGGCCGAAAGGGATTCTCCGGTGTTCAGCGCTAATGACCATGACAGGGGTTCCCTGTCCGTCCTGCCCGACGAACGGGTGCGCGCCGTGCTGCGGCGACTCCACGGAGAGGCCGAACGGCAGATTCCGGGCGTCCTCCTCCACCTCCTGCCACAGCTGCCGCGAATGCTCCTCGGCCGCCCCATCGACAAGCCGGGCACCGAGCACGCCTTCGCGGACAAGTACCTTGCGATCGAGCGCGCCCAGGGCGCCTTCTGCTACCTGACGGCGCGGGCGCTCCGCGCCAGGACCGTCGTCGAGTTCGGCACGTCCTTTGGCGTCTCGACGCTGTGGCTGGCGGCGGCGGTGCGCGACAACGGCGGCGGCCGTGTCATCGGGACTGAACTCCTGCCAGAGAAGGCGCGGCGCGCGCAGGCGCACCTGGAGGAGGCGGGGCTCGCGTCCTTCGCGGAGATTCGCGTGGGTGACGCGACGGAGACGCTGCGAGCGGACCTCGGCGAGGTGGACTTCATGCTCAACGATGGGTTCCCCGTGCGGGCGCTCGACGTGCTCAAGCTCGTCGCCCCGGCCCTGCGTCCGGGCGCCGTGGTGGTGACCGACAACGTCGGTGTCTTCAAGGCCGACTACCGCGACTACGTCACCTGGGTGCGCGACCCGCGTCACGGCTTCGCGTCGATGACGGTGCCCTTCCGCTCGGGCACCGAGTACTCGGTCCGGCAGTAGGCGCGGCCAGGCCAGTGCGTATCCAGCCACACCTGTGGCTGCTCACCCGCGGGCAAGTGCACTGCTGCGCGCACGCCGGATTGAATTCGACGAGGCCCTCCGCCGCTACGGCAAGACCTGACTTCGCAGCGTGTCATTTGCATTCACCCACCAAAGTACATCCACACTCAACACCCTGAACGCAAAACAAAGCCAGACTTCGGAGTCTTGGATTGCGGGACACGCTGGGAGTACCATCCCGGACGCCTCTCAACCCAAGGAGCATCAGATGCTGCGGACGCTTGTTTCCGGAGTTGCCCTGAGTTTTGCCTTCGTGGTGGGAATGGCTGTTTCCTCCTCTCAGCTCGCCCCGAGCGAGGTCGTGCCGAACGAGGCCGTGCTCGTTTCGACCAGCCCCAGCAGCGCGGTTCCGGACGAGACCACGGACGAGTCCTCGCGTTTGCTCGGGTGCTGCACGGGTGATGGCTTGTTCTGCATCAACACGGCGGCATGTCAGGCCCGTGGGGCGGGCACCTGCGGCGCGCCCTGTAACTAGCCCTCGCTTCGGTTGAGGTCGCTGGACCGGACTGGAAGCAGGCGCTGGACGCGAGCTACGTCCAGCGCCTGTTCTGCGTCGCGTGGCGGAGTGGCGTGCCCGTCACCGCATGAAGCCTCACAGACATTGGTGTCTGGGATTGCTCGCGGTGCGGTCCCAGGAGCTCTCGTCGTAGTACCCGTGGTCGCGCTGCGCCCAGGTGCCCGCGCGCCTGACTCCAGAGATTGGTGTCGCTCGGCAGGTGCCCAATCCGAAAGCATCGGCATAAAGGTTCCGGCGGCTTTCGAGCAGGTCGAAGCCGCCGGAGACCGCGCCACCCATGCCTGGGCATGGGAGGACTGTCACTCCTTGCCGAAGGCCTTGGCGAAGAGCTTCTCGATGCCCGACTTCTCGGGCTCGATGGCGATCGCGGGCGCGGGCACGCCCATCGCGGTGCCGAGGGCGGGGCGCAGGCCCGACGCGATCCCCGGCTTGATGTGGTGACGCAGGTCGACCGCCACGTCCGACTTCACGTGGGTGCCCACGCCCAGAGCGGTGTTCACGTCCGCGGACTGCTTGAGGAAGCCATTCTCCAGGCCGAACTTGCCGCCCGCCTGGGCCGACGCGCCCGCCACCGCGCCGGCGGTGACCGAGCCGTGCACCCGGCCCACGTGCCCGCCCGCCGTGGCGTACGCGCCCGCCGTGGCACCCGCGCCCACCTGCCCGGAGACCATTCCCGTGGCCGTCTTCGGGTCCAGGGTGGCCACGCCTTCCGCGAAGGCGGAGGCGCCGGCCTTCGCCTCACCCTTCACGTAGCCGCCCACGTGCCGGTTGAAGTCGTGGCTCGCGCTCGCCGTGACACCCACGCCCGTCTCCGCCTTGGCCGTCAGCGCGGCGGTGTAGGCGTGCGAGCCCGTGTCGGCCGACACGCCGGCCTGGGCCTGCGCCTTGAAGCTGTTGGCCTCGCCAGTGAGCTGCGCGCTCGACACGCCCAGCCGGCCCGCGTGCGTCTTCTGCATCCCGAAGGAGGCGTTGGGACCCTGGACCTCGGCCTGGGCCGAGTAGTGGTGCACGCCACCGCCGCTGTGGCTGGTGGTGGAGGCCTGCATCGAACCCATGTTGGCGCTCAGCTTGCCGCCGCCGAAGGTGTCCTTCTGGTAGGGCGTGGCCGGCTTGTCGATGAACATGGTCTGCTTCGCGGCCGCGGGCGCCGTGAGCTTGTTGTCACCGCCGCTCACCGCCACGTCCGAGGCGCCCGAGGTCATCTCCCAGGGGCTGTAGGTGGGCCCGCCCTCGGGAGCACCCGCGTGCTTCGGCGGCGTCGCCGTATTCGCCGTATTCGCCGTGTTCGCCGTGGCCGTCGTCGCCGTGGGCCTGGTGGCCGTCGCCGTGTTCGCCGTGGCCGTCGTCGCCGTGGGCTTGGTGGCCGTGGGCTTCGCGGCCGTCGTCGAGGCGGGGAGCGTCGACGCGCGCGCCGGGGGCTTCGGCTGAGACACCGTGGAGGTCGGGAGGCTGGAGGTGCGGGGCAGGGACGAACCGATGCGACGGGCCATGGCAGGAACCTCAGGAGTGCGTCGAAGGGGGAGCAGTACAGCGATGCCCTGCCCTACTGCACCCGGCATGCCGGGCCCATGTCGACCGGTGTGGCCTCATGCCCGCCTGTGGTTTCAACGAGTTGGCGGAAGGGGCTTCACGGGAGGAGCCCGCAGGCTGGTGACCGCGGTCACCAGGAGGATGGCGCCAGTCACCAGGGGCCCGCGCTTGCCGCCCGGGGCCCCCGCTTCCCGCCGGCACCTCGTTCGAGCTCGCGAACGGAGTTCTCTACCGCACCCGCCCGCCGGCGACGTGACGCCAGCGGGCGGAGCTCCTGCTCAAGCGGCCCGCGAGTCCGAGCGGTGCGCCTTCATGAACCGGTGTCGTCCCAGGTAGCGCTCGAAGGCCGCCAGCACCGCGTCCTGCTCCTTCAGCTTGCTCAAGCAGATGGAGCGCCCGCCCTTGAAGCGGCCCTCGCCGGTGACCTTCAGGTCCAGGTACTTCTTGAACATGCGGTCGGCGGTGGAGGCGGAGGCGATCCGCTCGAACTCGACGGGCTCTTCCCACTCCGAGCAGCTCACCTGCGCGTAGTCCATCCGCACCTCGTAGCCTGCCTCCTTGCCCTCGAAGACGAGCGCCGGGAAGAACTTCTCCACGTGCTGCCGCTCCTCGTCCGTGGACGGTTCGTAACGGCACGCGAGCGCCAGGTCATGGGCCTGGGAGAAGCGCGCCTCGTAGGCGCCCCACAGCCGCGCCTCGATGGCCTCCGCGTCCTCGAAGGCCTCCGCCCACGAGGACTCCACGGGCTCCAGGAGCACCTGCGCCATGTCCGCGGGCTTGAGGTGGACGCCCACGTTCTCCATGCGCGCGCCCAGCGGCGGGTGTGAGTCGAACGGATGGGGCGTCACGGCGCCCTGCAGGTCGTCGTGCACCGCCTCGGACTGGGCGTATTCGGAGAAGCCGTGCGCGACCCGCTGGGAGATGCCCACCGACTGGTGCTGCTCGTCCTGGGCGAAGAGCTTCGCCTCCACGCGGTCCCGGAAGCTCGAGTACGCGCCCACCTTCACCAGCGAGCGGGCGATGTCCTGCCCCGACGTGACACCCGCCGCCAGCCGGTCCGCCGCGAGTTCGCTGGCGCGACGGCTGCGGCCCAGGGACAGCTCGAACAGCCCGCGGTAGGCCGCCATGAAATAGAAGACAGGGCGCGTCACGCCGCCCTCGTACAGCGTCTCCAGGTAGTGGCCGAAGTGCGAGAGCATGGGCGCCAGGCGCTTGCCGTGCCCCGTGTCGCCGCCCAGCAGGTGCCCCATCTCGTGCGCCAGCACGGCCTCCGCTTCGGAGCGCTCCAGCAGGCGCAGCAGGGACAGGCTCACGAAGAGCGTGCGGCCGGAGAGGATGCGCCCGTCCACGCGCACGTCGTTCTCCGTGACGAAGAAGTTGGTGTCGATGCCCGCGAGGATGTGGTCGGGCGGCGTCGTCTGGAGCCGCTCGCACAGCCGGCGCACGCAGGCCCACAGCTCCGGGGCGCGCGCTTCGGGCACCTCCTCCGCCTCCACGTCGAAGTCCATGGGCGGGCGGCGGAAGATGGCCACCACCACCAGGAAGACGGCGACCGCCGCCAGGAGGGCCATGATGCCGATGAGCTTCGGGTAGTAGCGATTGGCCCAGAGCGCGGTCACCCAGTAGGAGAGCCACACCAGCAGCACACCCTGGCCCAGCACCTGGAGCGCGCTGGTGATGCGGAGCACGAGCCAGCCCACCACGAAGCTGCCGTACTGGAAGGGACGCGAGATGAACGCAGCCAGGCCGCACAGGAGCGCGACCCCCGTGGAGGCAAGCCCGAGCGCCAGCAGGACCCAGGAGGCCAGGTACGCCCACCCGAACTGCTTCGCGTCCGAGCACGCTTCGCCCAGGCTGTTGCGGTAGCGCGCCAGGTCCTCGCTGTCGCTCGTGCAGGCCGCCGACGCGGGGACCTCGCGGTAGAAGGCGAGCGCCTCCTGGCGATCCTCCGCGCTCAACTCCGTGTCGCGTCCAATCTGCTTCTCGATGACTTCGAACACCTGCGCGTCGAAGCGGTCGGAGGCATGACCGGAGAACCAGAGCCCGAACAGCGGCAGGGCGAAGAGCAGCAGCGCGGGCAACACGAGGCTGCGGACGAAACCAGGGGATTTGCGAGAAGAGGCCATGGGGACAGGTGACGCAGCATAGCGCGGCGCGCGCTCCGCCCCATCCCCTGCTCCGTCTCCATCGCGACATGGCCGACTCGAAGCCATGGAGCACCTCATGGCTCGGGCGCATGCACGGGATGGGCGCCAGGCGCGCCATCGTGCACGCCTTCGAAGACACCTCGGCGTCCGCTACCAGTCCCCCGAATTCACCGTGGTGGACCGCGATCTCGGCCACCTTCTGGAGTCCCCCTGATTGCTCCACCCTGCGAAATAGCCCCCACTGAGAGTTCGTTCTCCCGATAGGAGAGCAACCGACCCTCAAGCGGGAGCAGAACCCATGAGCCGCCTGGCCTTCCCTTCTCGTCGTACGTGGCGCATGCGGGCACTCTCGCTCGCGGTGATGGGGGCCGCAGCCAGCCTTGGCGCGTGCGCCACGCCGTCCGCGCTCGCGGTGTCTTCGTCCGGGGTGCCGGCATTCAGCGAAGACATGCTGTCGCCTGAGTTCTGGATCCGCCGCGCGCCGTCTCCCGATGCGGTGCTGCTCGATGCCGACCAGGTTGCGGCGAAGCGCCTGCGCGCGTTCGGCCCGGAGGGCGGCCTGGTCGACCTGAAGGGCATCCCGGCCACGCTGACACGGGCACAGGTCGCCGGTTGGGTCAGGGATGCGCAGCAGACGCCCATCCAGGCGGTCATCGACGAACAGGGCCAGCCGGTGACGGAGGCGATGCTCGGCGAACTCCGCCAGAACGCCGCGGCCGAGCGCATCCCTGAGACATTCACCGCGCGCCATGGCCTCAGTGTGCGGCGCACGCACCTGCGGTCGCTGCCCTCCAGCCAGCGATTCTTCGCTTCGGAAGACCTGCGCGACTACGAGAGCCTTCAGGCCGGCGTCCTGTTCCCGGGCGAGCCGGTCGCCATCGCGCACCAGAGCGCGGACCAGCAATGGCTGTTCGTCCAGACGACGCAGGGGCCCGCGTGGGTCAAGCGCGGCGACATCGCGGAAGGCACGGCGGACGCGGTGTTCTCCTACGTGGCGAAGGCGCCCGGGCGCGTCGTCACGGGTGATCAGGTGCGCACGGTCTTCACGCCGGAAGCGCCGGGAGTGTCCGAGCTCGATCTCGACATGGGGGTCGCGCTGCCGCGGGCCGACGTGGCGCCCGGCGAGCCCGTCAACGGCGCCAGCAGCTATGCCTCGTGGCCGGTGCAGTTGCCGGTGCGCGAGCAGGACGGCTCACTGGCCTTCCGGAGCGCCCTGCTGCGCCGGACCGCCGACACCGCGCCCGGCTATCTGCCGCTGACCCGCGCCAACATCCTCCGCCAGTCCTTCAAGTTCCTCGGCGAGCGCTACGGCTGGGGGCACCAGTTCAATGCGCGTGATTGCAGCGGCCTGACCAGCGAGGTGTACCGCAGCATGGGGCTGCTGCTTCCGCCCAACTCCGGGATGCAGGGCAAGAGCGCGGCGCTGAAACACCGCCTCTTCACGGCACAGGACTCGCACGCCGAACGGGTGCGCGCGCTGGAGCAGGCGGACGTGGGTGACCTCGTCGTCGTCCCCGGCCATGTGCTGATGATCATCGGCCACGTGAACGGCGAGCCCTACGTCATCCAGGATGTCCCGTATGCCGTGTTCAAGGACCCGGCCACGCAGCAGGTCCGCAAGACGAAGCTCAACCAGGTGTCGGTCACCCCGCTGCTGCCGCTGTACGCCGACGACACGACCCTGTACGTGGACGCGATGACGAGCCTCGTGCACGTCACGCGGCCCTAGAGCGCCGAACAGGTCAGGTCACGCTGCGAGTTGATAACGCGCGGCGACCTCGAGGTTTTGGACGACCGAGAGTCGCCTGAGGTCAAAGAGGTTGCGGCGCGTGCCTCTGTAACAGGCCTTCGGGCCCTTGCGGTTGGCGAGATGAGCCAGGCGATGCTCGACGCCGACACGCTCGCGGAGTTGTGCGCGGCCCGCGCGCGACTGCAGACGTGAGCGAAGGCCCTGATGGAGCCGCTCATCGTGACGCTGCGCCCCTTGCCGGATGCGCCGTGCCGCCATGAAGTCGCGCCATCGTCCACGAACCAGAGTAGGTTCCCCCTCCCTGTTCGTTGGAGTTCCGTCGATGCCACAAGCCACACCGCGCTCGTCACTTCAAGGAGCGCGTCCCAGCGTCTTCCTGCTCGCCGGAGCGTTCGTCACCGGCATGTTCCTCTTCGTCCATGGCGGCTGCGGAGGTGACGAGTGCCAGGACGCCGCCGACTGCCGTGAAGACAAGGGACCGCCGGCTTCGAACACGGCGTGGGTCTGCGAGGACAAGCGCTGTGAGCAGCATTCCGTCCAGGTGCCGCCCCCGGATTCCGGCACGGACGCGGGGACGCCCGACTCGGGGATGCCCGACTCGGGGACGCCCGACGCGGGTCCCACCACGGTGAGCGTGCAGGTGCTCGCGTTCAATGACTTCCACGGGCAGCTCGAGGAGCCCGCGGGCCAGATTCTGACGGGCGTGGCCCCCGACGGTGGACCGGTGCGGGTGAACGCGGGCGGCGTGACGTACTTCGCCCGGCACATCGCGGCCCTGCGGGCCACCAATCCGAACACGGTGGTGGTAGCGGCGGGAGACCTCATCGGCGCCTCCCCGCTGCTGTCGGGGCTCTTCCACGACGAGCCCACCGTCGAGGCAATGAACCTGATTGGCCTGGACCTGGTCGCGGTGGGCAACCACGAGTTCGACGAGGGCAGCACGGAGCTGTTGCGCATGCAGTCGGGCGGCTGCCACCCGGTGGATGGCTGCCTGGACGGGGATGGCTTCCCGGGCGCGAAGTTCAAGTTCCTGGCGGCCAACGTGGCCACGGGCGTGGACCGCACGCTGTTCCCCCGCTACGACGTGCGCGAGTTCGAGGGCGTGAAGGTGGCCTTCATCGGCATGACGTTGGAGGACACGCCGGAAAGCGTCATACCCACGGGCGTGGCGGGGCTCACCTTCAAGGACGAAGTGCAGACGGTGAACGCGCTGGTGCCGGAGCTGCGGCGGCAGGGCGTCGAAGCCATCATCGTGGTGGTGCACCAGGGCGGAATTCCGACCTCGGGCTCGCTGGTGAACGAATGCAAGGGCGCGGGTGCGGACGGCCTCATCTCAGGTGCCATCGTGGGCCTGGCCAAGGGCCTCAACGACGCGGTGGATGTCATCGTCAGCGGCCACACGCATCAGGCCTACAACTGCGTCATCGATGGCAAGGTCGTCACGAGCGCCTCGTCGATGGGGCAGCTCGTCACGGACATCGACCTGACGTTGAGCAAGGCGACGGGCGACGTCGTGGAGGCGCGAGCGAACAACGTCATCGTCACTCGCGACGTGCAGGAGGTCGGCGCGGTGAAGGAGCTGGTGACGAGGTACCAGGAGCTCGTCACGCCGAGGGCCAACCGGGTCATCGGATGGGTGTCGCAGACGCTCAGGACACAGACGGACTCCGCGGGCCAGTCCACCCTGGGCTTCGTCATCGCGGACTCGCATCTGGAGGCGACGAAGCCCGCGAACCTGGGTGGGGCGCAGGTGGCCTTCATGAACCCGGGCGGCATGCGCGCGAACATCGCCCAGGGCGAGGTCACCTACGGCGAGGCCTTCACCACGCAGCCGTTCGGCAACAGCCTGGTCACCCTGACGCTGACGGGCGCGCAAATCGAGCAACTGCTGGAGCGGCAGTGGCGGCCGTCGGGAGCCACCCTCATGCTGCTTCCGTCGGCGGGCTTCACCTATGCGTTCAGCGCGTCGGCGCCCATCGGAAGCCGCGTCGACCCGGCGTCCATCCGGATCAACGGCGTGCCAGTGAGCCCGACGGCGGAGTACCGCGTCACCGCGAACAACTACCTCGCGAGTGGGGGTGATGGCTTCCCGGTGTTCGCCGAGGGGACGAACCGGCTGGGTGGCGCCGTGGACAGCGACGCGCTGGAGGCATACCTGAAGGCACACAGCAGTATGGCGAGCCCCTTGCCCGCCCCCGCGCTCAATCGCATCACCCTGCTGCCCTAGGGCTCATCGAGCGGCTACGCCTGGATGCGCCACTCCGGCCTCGTGCTCGCGTATCGCGCTGGAGTCGTTCCGACGATGCGCCGGAAGTGGCGGTTCAGCTGACTCTGGTCGTAGAAGCCGACGCGCGTCGCGACCTCCGACGCCCGGAGGCCGCTTTCGAGCAACACCTTCGCCCATGCGATGCGCAGGTGCGTGAGGTACGCGTGCGGCGGCATCCCGACCTGGGCGCGGAACGCGCGGCAGAGATGGAACTTGTCGTAGCCGGCATGGTCCGCGAGGTCATCCAGCGTGATGGCGTCCCCCACGCGCTCGCGGAGGTACTCCATCGCCCGTCGCACCGGCCGCGTGTGGTCCGGCGTGGCGCCCCTCAAGACCGTGAACGCCTCCACGGCTTCGACCACCGCGACCTCCAGCGTAAGGCGATCCGCGCCCGCGGCGACCGCGTCGTGGAGACGCTGGAAGGGAAGGCCCCGCTCGTCGCCGAGCATGAAGTGGGGATGCGCGACGACCTTCCCCTCATGGCGGATGCGCTCGATGTCGCGCTCGGGCAGCACGACGGCCTGGTAGGTCATTGTCCCGTCGTGCGCGACGTCGCGGTGCACGTCGCCCGGCTGCTTCAGGTGGATCTCACCGGGCCCGCCAGTCCAGACCCGGCCACGCCCCCACCACTCGCTGCGCCCGCGCTCGATGCGCATGGACGCGTGGAATTCCTTCATGCCGACGCGAAGCAGGTCGGTCGTCATGCGCACGGCCCGCAGGCCAGGGACCGAGACCGGGATCGCGTCGAGGGTGAACATCCCCTCAGTGTAAGGAGCTCCGGCGGCCCTGGCTTGGCGTTTCTTGGCACGAAATCTCCGCCAAGAAGCGCCAAGCGCGCGTGGCACCTGCCCCCGTATCTCCCCGGGCATGAACGACAAACAAGTCGCCCTCGTCACCGGGGCAAACAAGGGCATCGGCCTGCGGATCGCCAAGGACCTCGCCGCGCACGGCTTCACGGTGCTCGTCGGCTCACGTGACCTCGCCCGTGGCGAGGCGGCGGCGAAGACCATCGCCGGTGACGCCCGTGCGCTCGCGCTCGACGTCACGGACGCGAAGTCGATCTCCGCCGCGGCGGAGCGCATCCGACAGGAGCTGGGTCGCCTGGACGTGCTCGTGAACAACGCGGGCATCGCCCGTTCGGGCAGGCAGGCGCCCAAGCCGGGCCAGCCGCTGGCGGAGCGCGCGAAGGCGGGCCGTGCGACCGTCGCGCCGCTCGACGAGTTCCGCGCGGTGTTCGAGACGAACGTGTTCGGAGTGATCGCCGTCACGCAAGCGATGCTCCCGCTCCTTCGGGAAGCGCCGGCGGGGCGCATCGTCAACGTCTCGAGCGGGGTCGGCTCGCTCACGAACAACTCGGACCCGGCGAACCCGTACCGCGCGATGTACGGGGTCTACTCGTCGTCGAAGTCGGCCCTCAACGCCATCACGCTCGCCTTCGCCCTGGACCTGGAGTCGACCCGCATCAAGGTGAACGCGGTGTGCCCGGGCTTCACCGCCACGGACCTCAACAACTTCCAGGGTACCCGCACCGTCGAGCAGGCCGCGCGCGCGCCCGTGCGCATGGCGCTCCTCGGACCGGACGGCCCCACGGGCACCTACTCGGACGACCAGGGCGTCATCCCGTGGTGAAACGGGCTCCCCAACCCGGTCCACCCGCGCCCACTACAGGGGACGCAGGGAGGCCCGGTCGATATCGACGGAGTCCTCGTCGTCCTCGTCATGGCCGGAAGAGGCTTCACTGGCCCGGAAGCGATTGCCTTCGGGCGTGACGAGGAACCAGGAGGTGGCGACCGCCGGGTCGTCCGCGGGAGGAGAGACAAGGAGCTCCTCGCCAAGCAGTGCGGCGACCCGGGTGGCCACCTCCACCGACGTGAGCCCCGAGGACTCTCGAGTGCGGGAGACATCGACGTAGAGGGTCACATCCGTGCGGAAGCCTTTGGACCGGAGCGCGGTCTCAACGAGCACCGCCGCATCCGAGGGGCCGTCCACGTCGAAGCGCGCCACACCTTCGGGAGGGAGACCGAGCGCGCGGCCGATGCTGTCGAAGAGGCGTCCTTCCTCCACGGCGCCCCGCGCGATGAATCCGACAACCTGTCTTTCCGGCTGCATGGCTCTCCCTCTCAACCCGCTTTGTGCGCCTTGAGCGCGGCGTTCCTGTCGCCCTGGGACGTGCCCATCTTGTCCAGGATCTCCTTGGCGCGCGGGGTGTCGTCAAACTTGTTGTAGACCCCCAATGCCTTGAAGGCCGAGCGGTTCAGCTCATGGAACCCGGTGCCACGGATGGGATACAGCGTACCATTGTCGTGGGCCCCATAGGTCCGCCCGCCAAGCGTCCAGGTCACGGTCCCCGAATCGCTGCCCTTCTTGGCCTTGCCGTCGTTGATGTCCTTCACATCCCGGCTGACATCGACCCGCGACTCGATGACGGTGTTCTTGTCCTTGGCGACGGAGGACTGGTCGACCTTGCGGATGTAGTGCCGGTCCGCGGGCCGGGACGTGGGCTTCGCGGGCTTCTCCGCCCAGGCGGGCGGCGCGATGAGCAGGACACCGAGCGCCATCAGCACGGTGGCCAGGGTCAACGGGATGAAAGGCTTCCGGACAGCGGGACGAAGCATCGGAGGCTCTCCTGCGGAGGGGGATGCGGCCGTCCGGTAAGCCTCTCACAGTTACTTCGGAGTTGGCTTGCGCTTCGCGCGCGAGGCCTTCGGCTTGCTCTTGCCTTCGAGGTTGAGCACCACCGCGGCGCGGATGAGCGCCTTGAAGGCTGCTTCGTTGATCTTGTCGCCTTCGTGGATGTCGATGGCGCGCCGGACGTTCCCGTCGAGGCTGGAGTTGAAGAGCCCTGAAGCGTCATTCAACGCGGCCCCCTTGATGAACGTCAGCTTGACGGCGGCCTTGTACGACTCGCCCGTGCAGATGATGCCGTCGTGGGACCAGACAGGGGTCCCCATCCACTTCCACTCCTCGACGACCTCGGGGTCCGCTGCGTGGATGAGCGCGCGCACCTTCGCGAGCGTCTTCCCACGCCAGTCCCCCAGGTCCTGGATCCGCTGGTCAATCAACTTGGACGCGGACTCCGTCGCGACGGCCTTCTTCATGCCCGCCCCGCCTGCAAGCTGCGCCAGGAGCCGTACGAGAGCACCCAGAGCACGCCGGTGACCGCAGCGAAGGCCCACGCCTCCGGGCCATCTCCCACCGCGAAGTGGGCGATGAGCGCCGAGACCAGATTGATGGCGAAGCCGGCGTAGGCCCACTCCTTGAGGCGCGCCGGCACCGGTGCGAGCAGCACCAGGATTCCGAGAAACTTGGCCCACGCCAGCTCCACCCGGAAGTAGCTGGGGAAGCCGAGCCGGGTGAACCCCTCCGCCGCATCCCGCAGGTTCAACTGCGCGTAGGCGGTGAAGCCCATCTCCAGGCAGAAGAGCGCGGTGGCGATCCAGAAGGTGATGGTCACGGCTTTGGGGGACGTCCTGGCGGCGACGAGCGCCGGCTTCGGCAGGGTCGATTCCATGGGGTGTTCCTTCACTCCTTCGAGTTGCTGGCCTTCCAGGTGGGACTCTGGACCCCGAACTGCTCCGCGTACTCGGAGTTCAAGCGCTGCCAGTCGTACTGCATCGCATCGGGCCCCACGATGCGCCCCATGGGGTCGCCTGAGAGGAGCTGCTCGAGCACGTCGAAGCAGATGTGCCAGCCCGCGGCGCCCCACGAGATGAAGCCCCGGTCGATGTTGTGCCAGAGCGTGAGCCGGGTGCCGCCAACGCCCGTCGCCTCCAGCTCCCAGCGGAGGTCCTGCTGCCCCCAGCTGTACTCGAGCAGCTTCGGCTCCTCCGCCCGCCTCACGGTGGTCTCGGCGACCATGGGCGTCGGCGCACCGACCGTGGAGAGCTTCACCGGCCCCACGCTGGCCATGTTCCGGTCCGCGTCGAACGGCGCCCATTCAGCCAGGTGCGCGGGGTCGGTCAGCGCCTTCCACACCTTCGCCGGGGGATGACGCAGGTCCCGGACGAGAACGAGCGTCCACTTGTCGCCTGCCTTCTGGACACTGGCTCCGGCCGCGGGGCCGGGCGTGTACTTCGCACGGTGGCTCATCGTTTCTTTCCCTTCTTGGGTTCGGGTTCCTGGTCCATCCGGTCGAGATGGCGTTCGAGCGCGTCCACGTGGAGCGTCCAGAAGCGCCGGAATGGCGTGAGCCACTCATCGACCTCCATGAGCGGCTCCGGCCGGATGCGATAGACGCGCCGTTGAGCGTCGACGCGCGACTCCACGAAGCCGGCGTCGCGCAGCACGCGGAGGTGTTTGGACACCGACGTCTGAGGCATCCGCAGCTGGTGCTCGATTTCGCCGACGGAGTGCTCCGACGCCGCCAGCAGGCTGAGGATGGCCCGGCGGTTCGGCTCCGCGATGATCGCGAACGTTGAATCCATGGGTCGTATATACCCATCAAGCCATATACCTGTCAATTCATATGACACCTCCTGGGAAGCAGGCGTGCGGTCGTGTCCCCACCGCTCACCGCGCCTCGCCACCGCTCACCAACTGGCTCGCGGTGATGCGGGTCAACGGCCTGGACTTCAACGAGGCGCTCGCGGTCGCGAAGACCTGGTAGCGGATCACCCAGAGACCGCCCTGCGCACCGCGGGGCGTTGAGAGTGGCGCCTGACGTACGCCACCAGTTCCGGATACCCGTCGAGCAGCATCAGCGTGTTCGCCAGGTGGAGGATGGAAGCCATCACCACGTCGGCGGCGGTGAAGGCCTCACCCACGAGGAATTCACGGCCTCCGAGTCCCTCTTGGATGAGGTCGAGAGCGGCCGTGAGCCGGGTCCTGAGCTTCGCGGCCTCCCCTTCCGGGACTTCGCGCGCCACCGGCGACTGCGCGTCCCGGTAGAACTCCATCACCAGGGGGTCGAGGCTCAACTCAGCGAAGACCATCCAGCCGTAATAAGGACCGCGCTCCGCGCTCCCCACCGGCGGCGCCAGATGCTTCTCCGGGAACCGGTCGGCCAGGTGCAGACAGATGGACAGGGACTCGAGCAGCGTGACGTCCCCATCCACCAGGGCGGGGAGGTCTCCCAGCGGATGCACCGCCAGGTATTCAGGGGTGGTGTTCTCCTGCCGGGCCAGGTCGAGCCTGACCAGCTCATAGGGCACGCCGAGTTCCTCCAGCAGCCAGCGGGGACGGACTGCTCGGGTCCTGAGGGCGAAGTAGAGCTTCATGGGTGGCACTCCTGTGGGTTGCGTGAGGCCACACCATGCGTCCGCCGGAGTGCCCGGACAATGCGGCCCCAGACGAACTCATTGTCAGGTTAATCTTGACGGCCATGATTCCACCGGCCGACATGCTCCTCTTCGCGACAGTCGTCCGCGAAGAGAGCTTCACCCGCGCGGCGCTCAAGCTCGGCATCACCAAGCAGACCGTCAGCGAGCGCATCCGCCACCTGGAGGAGCGGCTGGGCGTACGGCTCCTGGAGCGGACCACGCGGAGACTGCGCGTGACGGGGGCAGGCGTGACGTACTCCGAGCGCTGCGCCGCCATCGCCGCGCTCATCGAGGAAGCGAACAGCGAGGTGCAGCAGGGCAAGGCGGATCCCACCGGCCTGATCCGGGTCTCCTCGCCGGTGCTCTATGGCCGGCGCTATCTCACGCCGGTCATCTCGAAGTTCCTCGGCCGCTATCCCCAGGCGCGGGTGGAGCTGGTGCTGGCGGACCGCCGTGTCCACCTCATCGAAGAGGGGTTCGACGTCGCCATCCACATCGGCCCGCTCAATGATTCGTCGCTCGTGGCGCGAAAGCTGGGAGAGGGCGCGGTCCGCTTCGTGGCGAGCCCCCGCTTCCTGTCGAAGCACGGCATCCCGGCCGCCAGGGAGCTTGGGGCCGCGCGCTGCATTGGATTCAGTGCGTTCGAGACGTGGGAGGCCGAGGGCGTGAAGTCCCGGATCGATCCGGTCCTGATGGTGAACGACAGCGAGCTCGCGTGCGATGCGGCCATCGCCGGGGTCGGCATCGCGCGGGTGCCGGACATCCTCTGCCAGGAGGCCATCCGGGACGGCCGGCTGAAGGTCCTCTTCGGCCCCCGGCCCGCGTCGATGCGGCCCATCCACGTCGTCTATCCCAGCCGGCTGAACCTTCCCCCCAAGGTCCGGCTCTTCGTGGATGCCCTGGCCACCCTGGCCGAGCCGGCGCCATCGAAGTCCCGTGGCCGGAAGCGCAAGTAGGGCTCACCGGGGCGCGGTCATGAAGATCTCCCCCAGTTGCGCGGCCTGCTCCTCCGCGAAGTCCGCGTAGGTGTTGCCCAGCAGGGCCACGACGAGCTGGGAGTCCGGGAAGAGCATCAGCATCGCGCGGCCGCCTTCGATGGCGCCCCGGTGGTGGAGGATGCGCCGTCCCTGCGCGGAGACACCGATGCGCCAGCCGAGGCCCACGCCTGTCTCCTTGCCTGACTTGAGCTTCTGCGAGGTGAAGAGGAGGGCCAGCGTCTCCTTTCGCAGGAAGCCGGGCTGGAGGTGCGCGGAGCCGAAGACGACGAGGTCCTCGGCGGTGGAGAGGAAGCCGCCGCCGGGCCACTTGTAGCTGTTGTCCACGTGGGCGGCATGCTGGTGGCTGCCTTCCGGGCCGTTCGCATAGAAGCGCGTGCGGTGGGGAATCAGCTGGTAGGGATGATCCGCCCCGGTGTGGCGCATGCCCAGCGGCTCGAAGACGGCGCGCTGCATGTAGCGGAGGAACTCCTCGTGCGCGGCGCCCTCCACCACGGCGCCTACCAGGTTGAAGCCATAGCTGGAATACGCATAGGCCGTTCCGGGCTCGGACAGCAGCGCGTCGTCCTGGAAGAGGCCCAGGGCCCGGGTGAGGCTGCTGAAGTGCCTTGCCTCCTGGAAGATGGCTTCATCCCGGTCCAGGTAGTGACGGATGCCCGCCAGGTGCCCGGTGAGCTGGCGCGTGGTGATGGGCCATGGCTTCACGGGAAAGGCAGGCACGTACTTCTGGATGGGGGCATCCAGGTTCAAGCTCCCCTCCTCCACCAGGCGCGCCACGGCGGCGGCGGTGAGCACCTTGGACACGCTGCCCACGCGGAAGCGGGTCAGCGGGGTGACGGGGATGCCCTGCTCCAGGTCCGCGTAGCCAAAGCCTTCGGACCAGAGGACCTGACCGCGATGCGCGACGGCCACGGAGAGGCCCGGCAGCTGGAAGTCCTTGAGCAACTTCTGGGCGAAGGCCCGGGCCTGCTGGACCTGTGCTTCATGGCGCGAGGAGGCAGGCGGGAGCGGATACGACGCGTTCGGCGCGGCGCTCGCGGGTGCCACCGCGAACAGCGTGCCCAGGACGAGGGCGGACAACCTCAGGATGCTCTGGCGCGGGACCAGGGCGGATGACGCGGGCATGGAGTGCCTCCGTGGGGAGTGAGCGGACGGCACCGTGCCCGCGCGAATGGCTCGCGGGGAAAGTGTTCAGCCGGCGGGGACTGCCTCGCGGCGAACCGGTCCGCCCGTGCGGCGAACGGGCAGCGCGACTTTCAGCGCAGGTGCTGGAACTTCTCGCGGTGGCTGCGAGCGACTCGCAGCTCCGCGCCGGAGGTGAGCACCACGACCAGGTCCCTGCGACCTTCGCTGCGCAGCTCGCGGATGCTGCGCGCGTTCACGATGGCCGACCGGTGGATGCGCATGAAGCGCTCCGGCTCCAGGCGCTCCTCCAGGCTCTGCATCGTCTCGCGGTGGAGGTAGGCCTTCCCGCCCGCGTGGATCTGCACGTAGTAGTCAGCGGCCTCGATGTATTCGATTTCGTCCACGTCGAGGAACACCACCCGGCCCGCGTCGCGGATGGCCAGCCGGCGCATCCACGGCTCGGGCGGCGTGGGCGGCGGAGCGGGCGTGCTGTCTCGCTCGCCGTAGGTGGAGAGCACGGACATCAACCGCTGGCTGAGGTCGGACATCCGCGCCATGCGGACCTGCGCCTTGGCGCGGCCGATGGCGTCGTGGAAGCGGTCGTCGCGGAAGGGCTTGAGCAGGTAGTCGAGCGCGTGGATGTCGAAGGCGCGCAGCGCGTACTGGTCATACGCGGTGACGAAGATGACGGCGGGCACTTCGCCAGCATCCAGCCGCGCGAGCACCTCGAAGCCGTTGAGCTCCGGCATCTGCACGTCCAGCAGGACCAGGTCCGGCCGATGCTCGCGGATGAGGCGCACCGCCTCCGGTCCATTGCCGGCCTCGCCCACCACGCGGACCTCCGGATCCGCGGCCAGCAGCAGGCGCAGGCCCTCGCGAGCCAGGGGCTCGTCATCCACGACGAGCGTGCGGATGGCGGCGGCCGCGTTCATGCCCCGAGCGCCTCCGGCACGGCGGCCTGGAAGGGCAACTCCAGGCGGGCGCGCACGCCGCCCCCGGCGCGGTTCTCCAGCGTGAAGACGTGGCGGTCGCCGTAGAGCTGTCGCAGGCGGTCGCGCACGTTGGCCACGCCAATGCGTCCGTCCTGGCGGTCCCAGCCGGGTGCGAGCCCGGGGCCGTCGTCGAGCACCTCCAGCACCAACCGGGCTCCTTCGCGCGCGGCGCGCAGCTCCACGCGTCCCGGACCGGAGCGGGTGGCGATGCCGTGCTTGATGGCGTTCTCCACCAGGGGCTGGAGGATGAGGCTGGGCACGAGCGCGCCAAGGGTGGCCGGGTCGATGGCGCGCACCACCTGGAGCCGGTCCTGGAAGCGGGTCTGCTCGATGTCGAGGTAGCGCTCCAGGAAGTCCACGTCCTCGTGGAAGGGGACCTGCTGGCGGCCCGTGGTGTGGAGGGCCATGCGCAGGAGCTCACTGACGCCGGTGAGCATGCGGATGGAGCCGGCGGTGTCCTGCTTGCGCACCAGCACGGAGATGGCGTTGAGCGTGTTGAAGAGGAAGTGCGGGTGGAGCTGCGCGCGCAGGGCGTCCAGCTGCGCGTGCGCGAGGCGCGTCTCCAGGTGGGCCTGGGCCAGCTCTCCCTCGCGGAAGCGGCGGTGGTAGTCCACGGCGTAACCGATGGCGAGGATGCCGCCGTAGATGAGCAGGGACAGGACGCTGTACTTGGCCATCATCAAGGGCAGCATCCGCGCCCAGGTGCTCTCCAGCAGCCACGTCTCTCCCGTGGCCCGGGCGGCGAAGTAGATGATGCTCACGTAGGGGACCATGACCGCGACGAGCGCGGCCAGGAGGACCGCGAGGCTCCGGGGCCAGACGCCGCGCTCCAGTCGGAAGCGCTGTCCGAGCGCGAGGATGAAGGGCGTGGCGAATGCCCAGTACTGCCATTGCGGCACCTGCACCAGCAGCGCCCGGCTGAGCGGGTAGCCCGGCTCCCGGGCCTGGGCATAGACCCAGGTGTGGAGCGCGGTGACGACGCCCGGCACCGCGCAGACGAGCATCAGCAGCGGCACGCGACGCAGCAGTGGCAGCAGCACGGACGGCGCGGCGGGAGAGGTGGATTCCACGGCCGGTGGAGTCTACGCCCGAAGCGGGTCCACTTCCGGACGGGTGCAGCCAAAGGGCTCCGGGTTGCAGCGAACGGGACGACGGCGCCTCGCCAGGGGCCATGTATTCTCGCGGGAGCTCGCTCCGCCATGGCCTCTCCCCGTCCCTCCTCCCTCGCCCGGCTCGCGGCCGTGGCCGTCATGCTCTCCAGCGGTGTGGCGCTCGCGGACACCCCACCGCTCACCAGCTCGAACTACGCCATCGACGTGTACCAGGGCCCGGTGCTGGCGCCGGTGCGGGTGTCCGGCCTTGCCGGCGCGTATGCCCCCATCGCCGAGGGCGTCGAGGGCATCAGCGTCAACACGGCGGCTCCGGCCGTGCGCTCGCTCTATTCGTCCAAGCACGTCGACTACGACCTGTCGCTGGCCTTCACGTTTCCCAGCTCGCTGCGCGCCAGCGACTTCGACAACAACGGCTCGGTGGGCTTCGCCAATGACGACTTCATCTTCACCCAGATTGGCGGACTGATTCAGTGGGGCCCCTGGGGACTGGGCGGCGCCGCGTCGCTGCAGACCTATGCCTTGGGACAGGACGCGAATGGACGGCTCCTCAACCTGAGCATGACCCGCTTCCAGTTCCAGCTCGCTCGCGGCTTCCTGGATGGCGAACTGACGGTGGGCTTGGGGCTGCGCGCGGTCACCCTGGAGATCAACACCGCCGAGGACGCGAACAACAAGCTCGCCAGCATGTTCGGCGGCAACGTGGAGGCCGGTGCCCTCTGGACGCCCATGGGGCTGCCAATGCGTGCCGCGCTGACCCTCCGGGCTCCCGTCCAGGGAGGGCTCACCCCTGGCGGCCCGACCACCGCGGACGAGGCTGGCAACGTGAAGGTCGCCGGCCTCTACCTGCCCGCCTCCGTCCGGCTCCCCTGGGAGATTGAAGCGGGCGTCGCCTGGCAGTTCGGCGACCGCCCGCTCCAGATGCCGTGGGGCCCGGACCGCGCGGAACGCTACAGGGCCCTGCCACGCTCGAAGCTGCTGCTGACCGGATCCGTGCTCATCAGCGGCTCCGTGCCGAATGCCATCGGCTTCGACTCCTTCCTGTCGCAGCAGTTGGAGCGCTCCGGGCGGCACCTCTCGATTTCACCCCGCGTCGGCGCCGAGCTGGAGCCCCTCGAGAACCGGCTGCAGCTGCGCGCGGGCAGCTACCTGGAGCCCAGCCGCTTCGACACTGTCGGGCCTCGTCTTCATGGCACCGCCAGCGCGGAGTTGCGGCTGTTCCAATGGTCCGTCTTCGGCTTGTTCTCGCCCGACACCTCGTGGCGCGTCAGCGGCTTCGCCGACGTGTCCCGCCGCTACTTCGGCTGGGGCTTCGGCGCGGGCACCTGGCACTAGCCCTCCGGCGTGTCGAGCGGCACCGCCGGTCCAATCCAGAGGATGTCCCGGAAGGACAGGAGCCGCTCGCGGTACGAGCCGATGGGAGCGCGCGGGTGGATGAGGATTCCCTCGTCGGAGACCTCGAGCAGGGCCCCGAGCGCGTACCACGTCCCATATTGCGTCTGGCGCAGCATCACCCCCTTGCCGAGATACGGCGTGAGGTTGGCGCGGCTGATGGCGGGACCGTGCGTGAACACCGGGTCGGCCCTGTAATGATCCAGGGGCCGCGTGGGGGCCTCGTATTGCTTCAGGAATCCCCACGTCCCGTGCCGGGCGTCTCTCGCCGCCAGCGTCTCGCCTTCGGGCACGGGGACGCGCCGCTCCTCGAACGCGGCCTCCGCCTGGGGCTCGACGAGCGAAAGTGCCCCGGAATCCCAGCGCGCATGCGGGGTCCCCTCGGCCCAGCGCCAGGGCCAGGCATGGCGTCCCCCCACCGAGAACATCAGCCGGGGCTCGAGCTTCTCCCGCGAACCCGGAGGACACTCCACGGTGCCGTCCGGCTGCGCTCGCGTGAAGTCCCAGCCGCGCTCGGTCGGAATGAACCGTGCGACTTCGTCCGGCCAGGGGTTCCAGTCGCTCGGGGGCGGCACGCGGCCCGGCTCCAACTCCAACGAGGAGCGGGAGCGCTGCTCTCCGGTGTTCACGTCCCAGAAGGCGATGGCATGGGGCCCCGCTCCCACGAGCATGCCGTCCGCGCCCCAGGCCAGTCCGTCGATGCCGTTGGCGCCCTCGAGCCGCCGGAGCATCTTGGGCGAGGACCCCACCTTCCATAGCTCGACCTTGAGTCCTTCACGCTTCCACAGCTCGGCCATGCCTCCCTCGCGCAGCAGGCATGCGCCCATGGAGCCATCCGGCGACCAGGCCCAGCGGCCCAGGTCGCCGCTCTTGAGGGCCAACCCGAACGAACGGCGCTTCAGGTCCATCTGGCACAGGAACTTGCCGTTCTCGAAGATGAGGACCTGCGGGAACTCGTAGCCGTTGAGGAGCACGGCCAGACGCCGGCCGTCGCGGGACCAGACGTATTCCGCGACCGAGAGAATGCGCGCACCGAAGTCCTTGCTCAGGTCGGACACCGTGCGGCCAGTGTGTCCGTTGGCGAGCCGGGACGGCTCCTCACCGTAGGCCAGGCGGGCGCCGTCCGGCGAGAACGCCACCGGCAGCTTCAGTTCATCGAAGCGGTACTGGAGGTCGCCGCTCCCCACGTCGATGACGGAGGCGGACGGATGGGCGTCCTGGCCCGAGTCGGGGTGCGGCTCGGACACGTACTCGTATTTGCAATAGCCATGGATGCGGGAGCCATCCGGGCTCCACCGCACCCAGGCATGCGGCTGCGATTTCGAAGGCCGTCCGTCCAACCGGGCCGGGCACCAGCGAAGCCCTTCACCGTCCTCGTTGACCCTGGCCCCTTCCCGGAACGGGATGATGCAGCCCAGCGCGCCGTCCGGGCCAGGGGTGGAGATGAACAGCTGGGTTTCATCCGGAGACCAGCACCATGCGGGCAGGTGCCCCTTGTTCTCCACGGTCTTGGGATTGATGACAGCCGCCCCCGGCGGCGAGCCCCAGCGCCGGGTGACGTCGGCGGTGAACGAAGGCGGGGTTCCGGCGAAGGCCCTCAGCACGCCCACGACGACATCGTCCAGGTTGACGCCGAGCCACTCCCCTGACGGCGACCACTGGAGGCAGGAGGGATCCCCCGTGGAGCCGACCTGCGTCGTCTCGAACCCGACGGCGTCGACCACGCGCCCCGTCGCCAGCTCCCAGATGCGTACGTCTCCGCCGGGCAATTTGTCGAGGCGGCCGCTCGCGATGGCGAGGTGGCGTCCATCCGGACTGAGCGCGAAGCTGTGTTGCACGCCGATGTATCGCGGGGTCTCCACGAGCCGTGCCCCCGCGGCCAGGACCTTCTCGGAGAAGAGCCGGTGGACCTCCGTGAGGCCGCGCTCGCGCTCCAACCGGAGCAGCCGTTCACGCAGCGGCGGAAGGTCCCGGCCAGGCTCGAAGTTTCCGAAGTCAGCCTGTTCCACCAACGCTTCGAGCTCCGCGTCGGAGCATTGGACCAGCTGGGTGAGGTTCGCGAAGGACTCTGGCATCGGTCTGGATCACTCCTTCCCGCGAGGATACCGCTCATTCAGCCGTCTACGACCCCCGCCGTGAAGCACATCTCAATGCGCTCCCCCAACGGCTTCCGGCGCTGCTGCTCCAGCTTGCACTGGATGTAGGCGCGAACCTGGCCCTCGGGCGTCGAGGCGCGACGGACCCGCGCGTATGAGCTCGGAGAGGGCCTCCGCTCGATTGAGCGCCTACGGCAGCGTCACCGGGATGGGCCGGGGGCTGTTCGCCGCCTCGCCATTGCCGAGCTGGCCCGCGACATTGGCGCCCCAGGCCCAGACCGTCCCGGCGCGCGTGACAGCCAGGGAGTAGGCGCTGCCCGCCGCGATGGCGCGGGCATCGCGAAGCGAGGCGATCTCTCCGCGCGACTGGTTCCCGGTTCCCTCGCCCAGCCCCAGCTGCCCGGAGGCATTGCTCCCAAAGGTGACGAGGGGGCCTCCGTTCGTCACGGCCAGCGAGTGGCCGTCACCCGCGGCGATGCGCTGGGCTCCCGCCAGGCCGGGAACCCGCACCGGGGACCACTGGCTGAGAGTCGTCCCGTCGCCGAACTGGCCCTGGCCGTTGTACCCCCACGCCCAGAGGGTGCCGTCCTCGCGCAGGGCCAGGGAGTGGTATTTCCCCGCGGCCACGGCGACGACTCCCGTCAGGCCCGGCACCTGCGCCGGCATGGCGTGTGAGGTGTTCGTTCCATCCCCCAGGGCCCCGAAGTCGTTGTCCCCCCATGCCCAGACGGTGCCGTCCTCACGCAGCGCCAGCGCGTGGATTGCGCCCGTGGCGATGGCGACGACTCCCGTCAGTCCCGCCACCTGCCCCGGCGTGGAGCGTCCGGCGGTCGTCCCGTCGCCGAGCTGGCCCTGGCTGTTGTACCCCCACGACCAGACGGTGCCGTCCTCACGCAGGGCCAGCGCATACCAGCGACCCGCGGACACGGCCGTGACGCCGCTCAGCCCGGTGATGGGTTCGGGGGCAAAACCGTATGACGAGGACTCGACCCCCAGTTGCCCGAAGCTACTGGCCCCCCACGACATGACGGTGCCATCGGAGAGCACCGCCAGTGAGAGGCCCCAGCCCGCGGCAATGCCCCTGGCGCCGGAGAGGTTTGGCACCTGGGCGGGCGTCGTGCTGCCGCCGTGCGCGGCGCCAATCCCCAGGCTGCCTTCGCGGTTGTCGCCCCAGGCCCAGACCGTGCCATCCGCGCGCAGGGCCAGGGAATGGGCTTCACCCGCGGCCACGCTATTCGCCTCCGTCAGCCCCGGCACCTGCACGGGTCCGCCGCGATTCACGGTCTCCGGCTGGATGCCGAGCTGCATGTACCGGTTGTCGCCCCAGGCCCGCAGGCTCCCGTCGGAGAGCACGGCCAGGACATGCTCGTCACCCGCCGCCACGGCCGCGACGCCCGCGAGGCCCGACACCTGCCTGGGAGCATGGCGGGTGTACGTCCCATCCCCGAGCTGGCCGGAGTCGTTGGTTCCCCAGCCCCGGACGGTGCCATCCCCCATCAGGGCCACCGCGTAGAAGGTGCCCGCGGAGAGGGTGGTCACATCGGTCATTCCCGGCACCTTGCCCGGAATGTGTCCGTTCCTCCGGGAATCACCGCCCAGGGCCCCATCCACGTTGGTGCCCCATGACGACACGGTGCCGTCCGAATGCACGGCGAACGAGAGCCCATAACTCGCGGCGACGGAGACCACGTCCGTCAGCTTGAGCACCGCCACCGGGAGGAGGCTGCCGACCTCCCAGTTGAACTCTCCATTGCCAAGCTGACCCGAGGAGTTGTTACCCCATGCCCGGACCGTCCCATCCGCGAGCACGGCCAGCGAGTGATCCCTGGAAGCGGCGATGCCAGTGACCCGTGCCAGCCCCGGCACCTGCACGGGGGTGAGACGTCCCTCCGTCGTTCCATCGCCGAGCTGGCCGTCGCTGTTATCCCCCCACGTCCAGACCGTACCGTCCTTGCACAGGGCCAGCGAGGAGTAGCCAGTCGCGGCGACGGCAAGGACCTCCGTCAGCCCCACCACCCGCACCGGCGTGGAGCGGTAGGTCTCCGTTCCATCCCCAAGTTGTCCAGCACTGTTGCCCCCCCACGCCCAGACGGTGCCGTCCGCGCGCAAGGCCAGCGCATGGTCGCCTCCCGCCGCCACGGCCCGGACGTTGGTCAGTCCGGGCACCGGGCGGGCGGCTCCGTCGAAGCGGAGATACGAGAGGCCCCACTCCACGACCGTGCCGTCAGGGCGGAGCACCAGCGAATGGTAGCGGCCCGCGGCGACGGCCGGCGCCGCGGGACACGCGACGACGGAGAGCGCGAAGCTCCGCGTGATGGCGGGCGCCACATGATTGGTGATGGTCACCGTCACCCTGGCGCGCGTTCCAGCGGGCAGACATTCCGGGCCCTTCCAGCGCACGTCGCTGGTCGTCGCGGTGCTTTGCGGCTGCTCCAGGACACCCGTGCTGGCCTCCCAGCTGAAGCCCAGGGCCCGCTGGGCGTCATCCTTCGCGGCGACGTGGAACGTCACCGCCTCGTTGGCCATCAGGTTGACGGCGGACTGTGTGCTCTCGACGAGCGTGGGGGATTTCGGCTGGGACTGCGGCTCCGGGTCGGAACCTGAGCCATCCCCTCATATGAAACCGAGCGCTTCTTTGAAGACAGGGTGCTGGTGGAGGAGTTCGGCGAAGCGCTCGACGAGAGGCCGCAATCGCTCCTCCTTCATCATGGGAATGGCTTGGTAATA
>NZ_RAWQ01000319.1:0-7516 GCF_003668965.1 Corallococcus sp. AB030 | reverse complement strand
GGCGTGGGGGCTGGGGACCTTCGTGGGCATCCCGCCGCTGGCGCTGTTCACGCTGTCCTTCGCGGAGCGCTGGGACGCCATCCGTCATGACCTGGAGCTGTTCTTCACGCTGGGCAACCGGAAGCGCCTGAAGGCCCGGCTGCTCTTGGAAGGGGAGCGGCTGGCGGGCGAGGTGGAGCGGTTGGCGGAGGAGTACCGGCCGAAGCTCGACGCGCCCGTCGCTCGGTAGCGGGTGGCGTGGGCGGACCGGAAGATCCGCCGATGCCGTCGAAAGGCCCGCTCTCCTGCCATCCCGGGCCCGTCGTTAGGTTCCCTGAACGGAATCAACGACCGGCACGAGGAGCAGGGCAATGGCGGCATACGACGTGGTCATCGTGGGAGGCGGCCCTGGCGGGCTCAACGCCGCGCTGTATCTGGGGCGCGGGCGCAAGAAGGTGCTGCTCTGTGACGCGGGCACGCCGCGCAACGCGGCGGCGGAGCACATGCACGGCTTCGGTTCGCGCGACGGCATCCCGCCACCGGAGTTCCGGCGCATCAGCCGCGAGCAGCTGAAGGCCTATCCCAACGTGGAGGTGCGCGACACGCGGGTGGGCTCCGTGGAGAAGCACGAGGGCGGCTTCCGCGTGGCGCTGGGCGACGGCACGTCGGTGGACGCCCGGCGCCTCCTGCTGGCGATGGGCGTGGTGGACGTCATGATGGACATCCCCGGCTACAAGGAGCTGTGGGGGCCCAGCATCTTCCAGTGTCCCTACTGTCACGGCTGGGAGGTCCAGGACCAACCGTTCGCGATGCTGGCGAAGAACCCGCAGTACCTGGACGGCGCGCCCATCATCCAGAACTGGTCCAGGGACCTCATCGTCTTCACCCACGGCGCCTTCGAGGTGTCACCGGAGCAGCGCGAGAAGCTCCAGGCGCTGGGCATCCCCCTGGAGGAGCGGAAGATCCGCGCGCTGCATGGGAAGGACGGACGCCTGGCCGAAGTGGAGCTGGAGGACGGGACGCGCATCGCCCGGAGCGTGATGTTCTCCGCGCCGCCGCAGAAGCAACACGAGCTGGTGACGCGGCTGGGACTCGAGCTGGATGACCTGGGCTACGTGAAGGCGAGCCCCACGGGAGAGACGTCCGTGCCCGGCGTCGTCGCGGTGGGGGACATGACGACGCCGATGCAGGCGGCCATCGCGGCGGCCAGTGCGGGCACCATCGCCGCGGCGATGATGAACCACGCCCTCATCCTGGAGGACGCGGACCGCCGCTTCACGGAGGTGACGGGGAAGCCCACCCCCTCACGGCAGAAGGCGCACTGAGACGAAGGTCCGTCAGTGCGCGGACGGCGCGCGGTGCTGCTTGCGCCACGCGGCGGGCGTGAGGCCCTCCGCGCGCCGGAACAGGCGGATGAAGTGCGTGGCGTCCGCATAGCCCACGCGCTCCGCGATGATGTCCACGCGCTCGTCCGTGGACATCAGCCGCCGTCGTGCCTCCGCCATCCGTCCAGAGATGATCCACTCCACCACGCTGCGGCCCGTGGCCTGCTTCAGCGCGGTGGTGACATGCGCGGGCGAACGGCCCACGGCCGCGGCCACCTCGCGCAGCGAGATGGGCTCCAGGCAGTGGCGCTCGATGAACGTGAGCGCATCCCCCACGAGCGACGCCCGCGACTCCACCGGAGTCCACGTGCTGGAGCGGGCCACCTCCGCGAGCACCAGGGAGAACAGGCTGCGCGTCACCTGCTCGCCCATCGCGCGGTGCGGTGCGCGCGTCTCCGCGTGCAGCTCCGACAACAGCCGCACCAGGTGCTCCTGGCGCCCGGAAGGAATCGGCACGACGGCGGAGGCGCCCTGGCGCACGCGCTCGAAGGGCTCCAACAGTGGCCCCACCTCCGTGTGCGTGAAGGCGGACGGATGGAACCCGAGCCCCCAGACCTCCGCCCGCTCGGACGCCACCGTGCGGTGCTTCTCACCCGCGGGGATGAGCATCACGTCGCCCGCGGACACCGTCAGCCGGGTGCGCTGGTCGATGACGGCCCGCCCGCCCGTGTAGAGCGCGAGCACGGCCTGCGGATGCGAAGCGGTGTGGGGAGAGGGCGCTTGCGGGGCGTGCCCGCACGCGACGACCAGGGAGCCCGAGGGCGTGTCCCATGCATGCAGCGGATGCGAATGCACGACCGTCACGAACGCCTCCGCTTCCTTCCCCGGCGAGCAGTGAACCTGCTCGGGTGAACTGAACGGGGCTCGGATGCATTCCGGGCCCCGGCGTTTCGAACGAGGGCGGTCAGCCCTGCTGCACGCGCGGCGTGGCCTCCCGGAACAGCTTCGCGCCCAGGAGGAGCGCCAGTCCGCCCAGCAGCACCGGCACCGCGTTGATGGCGATGGCGGTGTGGAGGCTGGCCATGTCGGCGATATGCCCGATGAGCGTGGGCGAGATGGCATCCCCCAGCATGTGGATGCACAGCACGTTGAGGCCCATGGCGAAGGCGCGGAACGCGGGCGGCACGCAGTTGACGATGGCCGCGTTGATGGGGCCGCTGTTGAGGAAGATGAGGAACTGCGCCACGCCAATGGCCGCGAACGTCAGCGTCGTGTCCTTCAGGTTCACCGCCAGGTACATGCACGGCGCCGCGAGCAGCAGGCCGATGCCGGACAGCCACAGGCCGCCACCCGCGCGCTTGCGGTCCATCTTGTCGCCCAGCCAGCCGCCGGCCACGGTGCCCGTGAGGCCCGCCACCGCCGTGATGGCGCCGAACACCAGGCCCACGCGGCCCGGGTGCTCCAGCCACAGGTGCCGCTCGCGCACCAGGTACGTGGGCATCCAGAACGCCAGGCCGCCAATGGAGAACGTCATCAGCGTGTAGCCCGCCGTCGTGGCCCAGAAGGCCATGTTGCGGCCCAGGCCCTTGAGGCCCTCCATGAACGGCAGCTTCACCGCCGCGTCCGGCCCGTCCATGGCGCCGCGCTGGGGCTCCGGCATGAAGAACGCCATGGTGCCCAGCACGAGCCCCGGCACGCCGCCCGCGAAGAACGCCGCGTGCCACGAATACGTCTGCGTCAGCCACCCGCCCAGGCCGTAGCCCATGGCGGAGCCCACCGGGATGGCGATGTAGAAGTACGACAGCATCCGCGTGCGCTGCTCGCGCGGATACAGGTCGGAGATGATGGACGGCGCCACCGCGCCATAGCCCGCCTCGCCAATGCCAATCACCGCGCGCGCCAGCAGGAGCGCCGTGAAGCTGGACGCCAGGCCACTGGCCCCCGTGGCCAGGCTCCACAGGATGACGCCGCCCGCCACCAGCAGCCGGCGGGGGATGCGGTCCCCCAGGAAGCCGCCCAGGGGCGACGCCAGCATGAAGACGATGATGAAGACGGTGCCCAGCAGGCCGGACTGCGCGTCGTTGATGCCGAAGTCCTTCTGAATCTCCGGCAGCGCGACGGCGATGATGTACCGGTCGAGGTAGTTGACCAGGTTGATCAGCGTGAGGATGAACAGCGCGTAGCCCGCGCGCACGGACTGCGTGGCGTGCGAGCTGGACGGAGCGGCGGGGGAGGAGGCGTTCATGAGCGAGAGGAGCCGGAGCCGGAGCCGAAGCGGTGTGCCAGCAAGCCCCAGCGCAGGCCGCGGTCGCTCACGCGGCACGCATCCAGGCCCAGCGCCTTCACCGCTTCACGCAGGATGAGGGCGCCAGCGGGGATGACGTCCGCGCGCTTGGGCTGGAGGCCGGGCAGCGTCCGCCGCGCGTCCAGGGGCATGGCGCACAGCTGGTCCGTGAGCGCGTCCAGCTCGCCCCGGGACAGCGTGCCGCCGTGGACCGCTTCCGCGTCGTAGGTCGCCATCTGGTGCTGCACGGCGTAGAGCGTCGTCACCGTGCCGGCCACCCCCACCAGCATCGCGCCGGGGGGAGGCGGGGGCAGGGCGGAGAAGGTGTCGCGCAGGTGCGCCTCGATGGCGCCGCGCTCTTCGGGGGACAGCGGGTCGGTGCGCACGTAGCGCTCCGTGAGCCGCACGGCGCCCACGTCGAAGCTGTGGCGGAAGGCCACCGTGCCGGCGTCGCTGCCGTAGATGAACTCCGTGGACCCGCCGCCGATGTCCACCACCAGCAGCGGCCCCGCGGCCTCACTCGCGAAGTCCTGGGCCACCGCGGCGAAGGACAGCTGCGCCTCCATCTCCCCGGGGATGATCTCCACCGTCACGTCCGCGCGGGCCTTGGCGGCGGCGATGAAGTCCGCGCCGTTCTTCGCGTCGCGCGCGGCGCTGGTGGCGGACACGGCGATGGCCTCCGCACCCAATTCCCGGGCCTCGTTGGCGAAGGACACCAGCACGGCCAGCGTGGCCTCCATGCCTTCGGAGGACAGCACGCGGCTGGTGTCCACGCCCCGGCCCAGGCGGGTGATTTCCGCGCGCTCCACCACGGCCTGGAAGCGGCCGTCCGGCTGGCGGTCCGCCACCAGCAGCAGCACGGAGTTGGTCCCGATATCGATGGATGCGAAGCGCGGCATGCCGCGCACACTACTCAACGCAGCAGCGCTTCCAAAGCGCGCACGAGGGCCTCGTAGTCCGCCGCGGAGTTGTAGAGCTGCGCGGACAGCCGCAGGTGCCGCCGGGGCGCCCGGGGCCAGGCCGTGACGGGGACCTCGATGTGGTGCTCCTCGAACAGGCGCACATGGAGGGGATCCACGTAGAGCGGCGGTTCAGGGCGCTCCGGGAAGCCGTCCGGCAGGGCCACGCACGCCATGCTGCCCACCATGGACTCCGGGCACAGCGGCGTCGCGTTGCCCAGCTTCGCGTCCAGCAGTCGCCGGGCGGCCAGCACCATCCGCCGGTTGGAGTCCATCACCTCCGGCCACCCGCCCGGAACGAGTCCCTCCATGAAGCGGATCACCGTGGGGATGCACAGGAAGGGCGTGGGGTCGACCGTGCCCACCCAGTCGAACTCCAGCCGGAAGCGCGAGCGGTCCTTGCGCGGCGAGTTGTGCCCGTGGCTCACCACCATGGGCTTGAAGTCCGGCTGCAGGTCGCGGCGCACGTACAGGAACGCGGCGCCCTTGGGCGCGCACAGCCACTTGTGGCAGTTGCCCGTGTAGTACGCCGCGCCCAACTCCTGGAGCGCCAGCGGCACCATGCCCGGCCCGTGCGCGCCGCCCACCAGCGTCTCCACGCCCCGCTCGCGCAGTCTGCGCACCAGCTCCGCCAGCGGCATGATCAGCGCCGTCTGGCTGGTGATGTGGTCCACGAGGAGCAGTCGCGTGCGAGGCGTCACCTGCGCCATCACCGCGTCCACCACCGACTCCGGCGAAGTCACGGGCCAGGGCAGCTTCGCCACCACCACCTTCACGCCCTTCTCCGCGGCGGCCACGTCCAGCGCGTTCTTGGACGCGTTGTATTCGTTGTCGGTGGTGAGCAGTTCGTCGCCGGGCTGGAAGCGCAGGTTGCGCAGCACGGTGTTCACGCCCGTGGTGGCGTTGGGCACGAACGCCAGGTCATCCGCGCTGGCGCCCACGAAGGCCGCGAGCACCGCGCGCGCCTCGTCCAGCAGCGGCTCCGCCTCGCGGGCGAGGAAGCGCACGGGCTCCGCTTCCAGCCGGGCCCGCAGCTCCGACTGGTGCTGGAGCACCGGCTTGGGGCAGGCGCCGAACGAGCCGTGGTTGAGGAAGACGACCTGGGGGTCCAACCCCCAGTGGGTCTTGTGGGCGGGGAGGGGAGCGCTCATGGGGTGCGCAATGCACCCCGGCGCGTCCCCCCTGTCAACGTCACCCGCCGTGACGGACTACTTCGCCGCCGGAGCGGTGCCCCAGTCCGGGGTCAGCCAGTTGCCCTTCTCCATGGGCAGCGGCACCTGGTTGTTGCCTTCGGAGGTCATCACCCACAGGTGCGCGCCGCCGTTGCGGTTGGTGCTGAAGATGATCAGCCGGCCGTTGGGGGAGAAGGTGGGCTCCTCGTTGTTGCCCTGGTCCTGCGTGAGGCGCGTCACCTTGCCCGTGTCCACGTTGACGGTGAAGAGGTCGAACGCGTTGCGCTCGTCGCGAGCGGTGAAGGCGATGAGGTCCCCGCGAGGCGACCAGTCCGGCGTCTGGTTGTAGTTGCCCTGGAAGGTGAGCCGCTTCACGCCGGAGCCGTCCGCGCCCATCACGTACACCTGCGGGCTGCCGCCCCGGTTGGACACGAACGCGATGCGCTTGCCGTCCGGCGACCAGGTGGGGCTGGTGTTGAGGCCGTAGGGCGTGTCCGTGATGGCCTTGGCGCCGGAGCCGTCCGCCGCGGCGACGTAGATTTGCGCGCTCTCACCCTCCGCCAGCGCGTAGGCGATGCGCTTGCCGTCCGGCGAGTAGGCGATGCCCGTGGCCATCTGGCCGTCGGTCACCAGCGGCTTCGCCTCGCCGCCGGGGGACTGCACGTAGATGTCCGGCCGGTTCTTCCGGTAGGACGTGTAGGCCACCTGGCCGGACGGGCTGAGCGTGGGGAGGATGTGCGTGCCGCCCTTGGTGAGCGCCTGCGCGTTCATTCCGTCCCAGTCCGCCACGTACACGTCGCGGTTGGCGGCCGCCTTGCGCACGTAGGTGATGCGCGACAGGAAGGGGCTCGCCTCGCGGGTGAAGTGTCGGTAGAGCGCGTCCGCCAGCGTGTGCGCCAGCTGCCGGGGCTCACCGGCGGGCGCGTCCTTGGACACCTTCAGCTCCTCCTTGCCCGTGGCCACGCTGAACAGGCGCAGCTCGCCGCGCAGCGCGCCGCCGTCCTGCGCCAGCGACACCTTCACCAGCGACTCCGCGCCCACGTCGGCCCAGCGGCTGAAGTTGATGCTGCCCGCCGTCATGCCTTCCTTGGCGTCCGCGGTGAAGCCCGCGCGGTCCAGCACCTGGAAGATGCCAGAGGCGGTGAGGTCGTACGTGAAGGCGGTGTCGAAGGACTGCGCGGCCTTCTTGTCCGCGCCCTCCTGCACCACGGGCGCGGGGGCCGCGAGCGGCAGCGGGCGGAAGTTCGCGCCGGAGATTTCGATGACGGGCGCCTGCGCCAGCACCAGCGCGGGGACCAGGAGGAGCGAGAGCAGGAAGGCTTTCATGGGCTGAACACCAGGACGACGCCGTTCTTCTGGAGGGCGTCGCGAAGCGCATCGGGGGGAGGAGAGAAGGGGGAAGCCTTGCGCACGGCGGCCACCACCGCCGCGTCGAACAGCTCGTTGCCGCTGGCCTTGGCCAGGCTCACGTCCAGCACTTCGCCCGCGCGGCCCAGCTTCATGGCCACCTGCGCCTTCAGGTACAGGCGTTCCGCGTCGGGGATGGTGTCCGCCACGTTGTAGTGACGGCGCACCTGGGACTTCAAAAGGCCGTAGTACCGCTCGCCCTCCGCCACCGCGGAGTCACCGTCCGGGTCGCCGTCCTCGGCGCCTTCCAGCTCCTCCGGCTCCGTGGGCTTCGCGGACTTGTCGAACGCGCCGAAGAGCTTCTTGCGCCGGTCCTCCGCGGTCGCTTCCCCCTTCTGGGGCGCGGGGGCCGGGGCGGGCTTCACGCCGGGCACCGCCTGTCTCTTATAC
>NZ_RAWQ01000318.1:0-7521 GCF_003668965.1 Corallococcus sp. AB030 | reverse complement strand
GCCGTGGCCCGCGGAACCCTGTCCGACAGTCGGACAGGTTTTGGCAGTACCGGGCCCGGGGGCCTAGCGGGCCTGCTGACCGCGACGGGCCCTTCGCCTGGCCAGCATCCACGCCGCCAGCACCCAGACCCCGCCGCTCCCGCCCACCGCGCAGCCGCTGCCCTCCACGGTGACGGCCTCGCCAATCCCCTCCACGGGAACGACCGTGGGGCCCAGTCCGCCACCGCTCGGCACTACGCGGACCTCGCCGCGCACCGTGCCCGTGCGCGTCGGATGGAACGTCACCGGGATGGAGGCTCGGCCACCGGCCGCGATGGCACCGCTCACCGCGCTCGTGTCCACGCGGAACGCGGCATCGGAGGACTTCACCTCCACGGTGACGGGCACGTTGCCCGTGTTGACGAGCTCCAACGAAAGGGGCTGGCTGGTGGCGTCCACCCGCTGGTTGCCGAACACGATGGCTCCGGGCGTCACCGTCAGCCCCTGCGCCACGCCGGACCCCTGCACCGTGATCGTCAGCGGCGTGGAGGACGCATCGTGCCGCACCGCAAGCGACCCTGCGTAATCGCCCGGCCGCGGCGGCTCGAAGACGACGTAGAAGGGATGGCTGGTGCCGGGCCCCACGACATGGGGCAACGGGAGCCCCGACAGGGAGAACCCGTCCACCGGATCCAGTCCCGTGATGGTGACAGGGCTCGTGCCGGTGTTGCGCAACTCCACGACGCGCTGCGAGGCCTCCCCGAGGAACTGGGAACCGAAGGTCAGCGCCGTCACGGAGGTTTCCATCGAGGCAGTGGTCCCCGTGCCCCGCAGCGTCACCTGGGCGGCGCGCGGCGCGTTGCTCTGGACCTCCAGCACGCCGTTCTCCGCGGTGGTCTCGGTGGGCTTGTAGCTGACCTGGAACGTGCGGTTTCCGAGCGGCGGCACGCTGGTGCCCACGTTGAGCCCTGAAACCTGGAACGGGCCGCTCACGTTCACCGCCGTCACGTTCAGCGACTCGCTCCCCATGTTGAACAGCGTGAGCTCCCGGGGCGGGCTCAGGCCCCCCAACCGCTGGCCGCCGAACTCCATCACGTCGCTCGCCATCCGGCCGACGGCCTGGAGCCCCTCTCCGTCCAGCTTCACCACCGTGGGAGACGACGGCGCGTTCGAGAACACACGGAGCACGCCGGTCGCGGCGCCGTCCTCGACCGGGATGAAGGTGACCTCCATGGTGAAGGCGTCGCGCGGCGTGAGCTCCTTCGGCAGCTCCGGAAGCACCACCGAGAACGGCCCCGCCACCGCGATGGTGCTGAGGGTGAGCGTGTCCGTCCCCGAATTGACGATCGTCACCTGCACCGCCTTGCTGTTGTTCCCCACTTCCGTCCGCGCGAAGGACAGCGCCGAGGGAGTGGCGGTCAGCTTTCCTTCGACGCCTTGTCCGCTGAGCAGCACGGTCTGGGAGGAGCCACCCGGGCCGTCCGCGCTCAGCATCAGCTCCTGCGCGAACTGGGCGATATGCGGAGGCTCGAAGGTCACCTGGACCTGGGTCGTGGCACCGGGGGCCAGGCTGAACCGGCCCGCGGGGGTCACGGCGAAGCCCGTGGGCGGCTGGATGGGCTCCACCACGAGCGTCCCGGCCCCCTCGTTCTTGAGCGTCAACGTCTGGGGCGCGCTCACGGAGCTGACCTCGCGCGAGCCGAACTCCAGCGCCGTGCCGCCATCGGACGCGGTGACCTTGAGCGCGGGGACCTCCACGCCCGTGCCGGTGAGCGCCACCTTCACGGCGGGGGTGCGCGGATCATTGCTCCGCAGGATGAGGTCCTTCGCGGCGCGGCCCGCCCCCGGGGCGTAGGTCACCGTCAGGCTCGCCTGCTCCCGGGCCTGGATCGTCAGCGGAAGGCCGGACTCCACCGTGAACGGCGCCTCGACGTCGAAGGCGGTGAGGATGAGGTCGTCCAGGCCGCTGTTGCTGACCGCCAGCGTCTTGCGAACAGGGTCGACCCCCGCGGTGTGCACACCGAAGTCCAGCGAGGTCGCCGCCACGACGATGGCGGGTTCGATGCCCGTGCCATGCAGAGAGACCTCCGCGAGCGGCGTGGCGGACCCCTGGGCCTGGATGTACATCGGCAGGGACGACACTCCCGCCGTCGCCGTGAAGGTCACCGTGAGCGGGAGGACCGTCCCTGGCTGCACCACGCTGCCCCCCGGAGGCAGGCCGCTCACGGTGAAGGGAGCCTGTGTCAGCACGGCGGGAATCGTGAGCGGTAGGCTCCCCACGTTCTTCACCTGGAGGAGCAGGCTGCTGCTCGTGCCCACGCGCACGGCGCCGAAGTCGAGCGCGGCCGGCGCGAGCTCGAGCTTCGGGGCGCCGCCCGTCCCCTCGAGCTTGATCGGCAGGGAGCCCTTGTCGGGGTCGCTGCTCAGCAGGCTCAGGATTCCGGAGTCCACGCGGTCGGCCGTGGGCGCGTATGTGACGGTCACGTCCAGGAACGCGCCTTCCTTGAGTGTGAAGGGCAGGGACACCGGTGTCAGCTTGAAGGGGAGGGGAAGCGACATGGCGTCGATGATCAGCGGGACGGCGCCCTCGTTGCTCAGCCTCACCTTCTGGGAGGCGGACGTGCCCACCGCGATCGAGCCGAAGGACAGACTCGATGGATTGACCTTGAGCAGGGGCCGCCCTGTCCTCAGGCGGATCCGGGCGGCGGCGAAGCAGTTGGTCCGCTCCGAACGCAGCGTGAGGGTATTGGTGTTGCCGTAGCGATAGCCGGGCATCCCCGTGGAGTCGGGCGCCTTGAAGCCGACTTCCGGCGTATAGCAGCCACCGCACACCCGGTAGGGATTCGGGGGCATGCTGAAGGCCCCCAGTTCCTGGCTGTTCAGCAGGACGGTCGTGAGTCCGCCGTCGTAGCCACGGCCGAAGAGTTCCACGTCGGCGGAAATCACGATCCAACCGGTCTTGACGGGATCCGTGAAGCTCCGGGCCCCTCCGTTCCAGTTTCCGGTGTTGTCCGAGCAGGCGTAGGACGGGTACTGGCACGTGGGGCACTTCGCCGCGCCGTCCCACCTCAACTCGAAGTGGTAATCCTGTTGCACCAGCGAGGACTGCGCCCGCGAGGTTTCGCCAAACATCTCGGGCTCATCCGGCGCCTCGGGCTCCACGGTGGAGCAGGCGGTCAGGACAGACAAGCCAAGGACAAGCAGCAGGGGGAGCCGACGCATCCGGAGCGCCTCTCGTGAGGATGGGGAAGCCAGGCCCGAGAAAGAAGGGCGCGAGAGCTTCGCATGAACCGTGGACGGCGCGCGAGCCTTCAGCCTTTACAAGGATGGTGTTTTCGATACACTAAGCTCGGCCCACGGACCTGGGAGATGGGGGAATGATGAACCGCGAGGAGCGCATTGGGGGAGGACTGTATGGGTTGCTCATCGGTGATGCGTTGGGCGTCCCCTATGAGTTCCACCGGCCGGAGACGATTCCGTCTCCCGAGGCCATCGAGTACGACCCACCTCCGGGGTTCGACCGCGCGCATGACCGCGTCCCTCCGGGCACCTGGTCGGATGACGGTGCCCACGCGCTGTGCCTGCTGGACTCACTGACGTATCAGAAGCGGCTCGACTGCGAGGACCTGGGCCGGCGGCTGGTGAACTGGCAGGATTGGGGTTACCTCGCCGTGGATGGCGACGTGTTCGACGTGGGCATCCAGACCAGCACCGCCCTGCGCCGGTTGCGCGACGGCACTCCGGCGATGCTCGCGGGTCCCAGTGGCACGATGGACAACGGCAATGGCTCACTGATGCGTGTGTTGCCATTGGCCCTGTGGCACAAGGGCAAGGACGCCGCGCTCGTCTCGGATGCCATGGCCCAGTCTCGCGTGACACATGGCCATGTGCGCGCCCAGGTGTGCTGCGCGCTGTATTGCCTCTGGGCCCGCCGCATCCTGGAGGGCGCGGCGGACCCCTGGGCCGAAGCCGTGGCCACCTTCCGGGACCTGTACGTGGAAGGCTTCCCGCAACGGGAGGAGTTGGAAGCCCACATCCGCCCGGACGACCCGGCACCGGGGACGGGCGGCGGCTACGTCGTGGACTGCCTGCGCTCCGCCCGCGCTTGCGTGGCGAACGGGAAGACCTACGAAGAGGTCGTCAAATCCGCCATCCGGCTGGGCCACGACACGGACACGACCGCCTGCGTGGCGGGCGGCATCGCGGGTCTCATCCACGGCCTGAACGGGATTCCGCACCGCTGGCGTTCGCAGCTGCGCGGGCAGGAACTCGTGGACCCGCTCCTGGAGCGGCTCATGAAGTCGCTGGGCTGAGACGTCACTGGGATGTGTGAGCCGGGCGAGCGCCTGTGCGCTGTGAGGACTCCACTCCTTCCAACTTGCCGGATGTTGGAGTGGAGCCACGCGGCACTCGAAGGATTTCTTGGGATGCGGGCCGGGCCATTCCCTCTTTGCCCCTGAGAGCTCGGGGATGACCCGAGCCGCCTCCCGCTGACCTGGCGTTTCCGTCCACCCCACTGGACCCACGTGTACCTCCGGGCATGCGTATGCCCGCCCACCGGAGTTCCCCATGGCTCGCGTCGATGAGAAGAAGCCGGTCGTCGTTCCGCCGCCGCCCCCCAAATCGGAGGCGCCCCAGGTCGAGCCGAAGGTGAAGGCCGCCAAGGACTTCCAGAAGGTGGCCCAGCGGCGGCGCGAAGACGCGGCGGTGGGGCAGCAGAAGGCGCATCAGGACGCGACGACGGCCAAGAAGGCCGCGGACGCGGACAAGGTCGCGCAGGCGCAGAAGCGCGAGGCCCGGGAGGACTTGGACCGGGCCCTTGGCAAACGGGATTCGCAGCAGACGCAGCAACTGGACCGGGGCTCCCGCCCGGGAGACGCCGAGCGCCAGAATGCCACCGACCGGAGGGTCGAGGAGTCGCAGGCGAAGTTCGACAAGGCCTCCACTCGCGCCGACAAGACCGCTCGCACGGCGCGGGAGGCCAGGGAGACCGCGGACACGTCCTGGCGCGCGGCCCACGACACGGCCAACGCCGCGCTGGACGCGGAGCGGAAGGCCAATACGAAGGCGAAGGAAGCGGGACTCACGCAGCCCTACCCGGATGCGAACAAGGTCCGGGACGTCTTCGATGCGGGGAGCCTGGACCCAAAGGCGCAGGAGCGGCTGTTCGGGACCCGCGCGGCGGTCACGCCACAGGAGGCCGCGAAGGAGGATGTGAAGCGCGTCGCCGAAGCCACCCAGCGCAGTCCCCGCGAGGGCGCCGAGGAACTCCAGCGTCAGCTCGAGCAGGGACACGACCCCGTCTACCGCCAGTCGCTCGTGAAGGAGAGCGCGCCGCAGACAGAGAAGATGGCGGCGTCCCTGGCGGACTCGTACGTGCGCCCCGAGGACACGAACGCCACCGTGAAGGCCCTCGCCCAGAGCGCGTCGCTGGCGGGGCCGGAGGCGCGCAAGGAACTGGTCCGACAGCTCCTCCAGAATGAGCGAAGCCATGGCACGCTCGGTCAGGCGCTGAAGGCCAACGCGAAGGATCCCAAGGTGGTGGAGCTCGGCGCGGAGGCGAGCCGTCAGCACCGCGCGGCGGGCCGTCAAGAGGCCGCGGACGCCATCTCCGACATCAGCCCCGAGTTCAAGGCCAGCGCCCCCGAGACCCGCCAGGAAGCGGCGCTGCGCGAGGAGGTGGCCCTCCACACGGGGCTAGAGGAGAAGGAGGCGGTGGATGCCGCGCAGGAGCAGACCGACACCCGGGCCCGTGAACGGGCCCGGGAGCTCCTCGACCTGGCGGGCAAGGACCCCAAGGACCTGCCCCCGGGCATATCCGTGGAGCCAGGCTCGACGAAGAACCGCGCCGTCCTGGTCCAGAAGGACAAGGAGGGGAAGGTCGTCGAGCGCACCGAGGCCCGTGTCGAGGGGGGCAAGGTCGCCCTGGACAGCACCCGGTACGACCAGGGGCGCGCCGAGCGCAGCATCGTGGAGAGCACGGGCGTGGGCACCGACACCTCCACCACCGTCACCCAGGCGAGCTGGAAGGAGAGTGCGTCCGGCGCGCCCGCGACACCGCCATCTCCGGACACCCTGTCCTGGGTGCAGGACCCGGACGTGAGGTACTCGTCCGTCAAGGTGGAGAGGACGCGTGGCGAGCTGGCACAGACGTCCATTACGCGGACTCCGGAAGGCGGGTACACCCAGACGGAGAAGCGATACAGCAGCCAGCAGGGCACGGGAGGCATCAAACGGGACTTCGGCGAGCAGTTCGATGACCCCGGCAATCCCATCAACAAGGTGGCGACGACCACGACCCAGCTGCCGCCCGCCGGCGCGAAGGACCCGGACGGGAAGCCGGCCCAGGCCACCGTCACCCAGGGCACGTCGTACTTCCAGGAAGGCACTCCGCTGCGGGTCACCGAGACGCAGAGCAAGGTGCTGGAGTCGCCCGCGGAGGGGAAGCGGGCTCCGACGACGGACGACCTGAGGAAGGTCCGCGAGGAGTCGAAGGACGCGGACAGCTCGCCGAAGACGTGGACGCTGGAGAAGAGCAAGCCCAACGAGCTGAACACCCAGGTGTTCGTCGAGGGGCAGCCTGACCTGACGGTCACCACCCGCAAGAAGGTGCAGGGCGACACCGTCACCGAGACCTCCGAGGGCAAGGTCCCGAACCCGGATGGCAAGGGCGGCCTGGTGGACATCCAGGGCACCACGTCCCGGACCTACAATGCGAAGGGCCAGGTCACGTCCTTCCACTCGGACCAGACGGACGCGAACGGCGCGCGGACGGTGCAGGACTACGCACGCACCGAAACACGCAACAAGAGGGGTGAGCGGGAGGTCACCGAGCGTGCCACGCGCAGCGAGACGCCCCGGGGCGGCCCTTCGCTCACCACCCAGCACGAGCAGACGTCTGTCCTCACGGACAAGGGCCCTCAGCTCACGCGCGCCTCGTTCTCCGTGACCGGTCCGGAGGGGAGCGCCCGGGCTTCAATCGCGGAGGGCGAGGGCACCCGGCTCACCGTCAATGGCAAGCAGGTCAAGACCGCCGACGACCTCCAGAAGTTCCCCAGGGAGCAGGGCGCGCTCGGCGCTCTCAGCATGGATGGGCTGTCGCAGCAGGTGAGCGACTTCAGCAAGACGGCGGCACTCTGGGACGGCAAGCCGAACGCCCCTGAGGCCGGGTATGGGCGGCCTGACCCCGCGGCCATCAAAACCGCGGAGAGCACCAGCGCGTACGGTCTCTTCCTCCTGAAGAAGGAAATCACCACCGACAGCCACAAGAAGCTTGGCATTGGCGACCCGTCCGCGATCAAGGACCGGGCCAGCTGGTCCAAGCGGCCGGAGTTCACCAAGCAGGCTCTTTCCATCAGCCTGAACCCCGAGCAGCGCCTTACGGGTGGAGCCTCTGGCGCCCTCCAGGCCGGCGCGGGCCTCCTGACCGCCTGGGCTGGCGGACGGCAGCTCCTGAACGGCCTGAGCCAGGGGAACCTGACCCAAGAGCAAGCCGTCACCGCGACCAAGTCACTCGGGATGGGGGGGTGGGACCTCTATTCC
>NZ_RAWQ01000317.1:0-7588 GCF_003668965.1 Corallococcus sp. AB030 | reverse complement strand
CCCTGGCAGCGGGCGCACACCCGGCCCTCCGCGTCCATCAGCTTCGCGGAGGCGAAGAGGGTGGAGGAGCCGCCGTTGTCGATGACGGCCTCCACGCGGAGGTGGTTGCCGGTGGCGGGGCGCTCGAAGCTCATGGACAGCTGGACGGTGGCGCAGCGGCGGGTGGGGTCCCTCAGCGCCGGGGTGCAGCCGATGGCGAAGTCGAAGAGGGCGGAGAGCACGCCGCCGTTGACGGCGGAGGCCCCCAGGCCGCCCCGGTGCTGCGGCTGCACCTCCGGAAGCTCCACCACCACCATGCGCCCTTCCGGGAAGGACATCCGGGCGCCGAAGTGGCGCATGGTGAGGCTCTGGGTGATCAGCTCCGCGAAGCGGTCGAGCTGGGCCTGGGACGGGCGGGACGGGGTGTCGGACATGGGAGGTGGGCCCTTTTATATCCCACGCTCCTGCCCGTCCCGAGAGCGGACGGCCCGGCGGGCGACAGGGCTTACCGGAAGACCGGCACCCGCGCGCGAAAGACGTTAGAAGACGGGGTTCTTCCCCCTGGTGGAACCCTCCGTGAACGCCCACGAAACCGCCCTCCTCGAAGACCTCAACCCGCCCCAGGCGGAAGCCGTGCTCCACGGCGACGGCCCCCTGCTCGTGCTGTCGGGCGCCGGCAGCGGCAAGACGCGCGTCATCACCCGCCGTGTGGCCCACCTGGTGAAGGTCCACCGCGTCTTCCCGTGGCGCATCCTGGCCGTCACCTTCACCAACAAGGCCGCGCGCGAGATGCGCGATCGCCTCACCCAGCTCCTGGGCGCGCAGGCCAACGACCTGGTGGTGAGCACGTTCCACTCTTCCGCTGCCATGATCCTGCGCCGCGAAGCGGAGGCCGCGGGCCTCACGCGGTCCTTCGTCATCTACGACGACGGCGACCAGCTCAGCCTGGTGAAGCGCGCCATGCGCGACGCGGGCGTGGAGCCGGTGATGCAGCCGCGCGAAATCCTGCACCGCATCGACCAGGAGAAGAACGCCGCGCGGCTGCCGGAGGACATGCGCGTGGAGCAGGAGGACGTGCGCGGGCAGATCGTCAAGCGCGTGTACGCGGGCTACCAGAAGCTCTTGCGCGCGGCGAACGCGGTGGACTTCGGGGACCTGCTGCTCCTGCTCGTGAAGCTCTTCCGCGACCGGCCGGACGTGCTGGAGCGCTACCGCACGCGCTTCACGCACGTGCTGGTGGACGAGTTCCAGGACACCAACCCCGTGCAGTACGCGTTCCTGCGGCAGCTGGCCCCGCCTCCGTCCGCGAACCTGGTGGTGGTGGGCGACGACGACCAGTCCATCTACCGCTGGCGCGGCGCGGACGTGGACAACATCCTCCAGTTCCCCATGCAGTACCCGGGCGCGAAGGTGGTGAAGCTGGAGCAGAACTACCGCTCCGATCAGAACATCCTCACCGCCGCGCACGAGGTCATCTCCAAGAACCCGCGCCGCATGCAGAAGAAGCTCTGGAGCGAGCGGCCCAAGGGGGAGAACCTGGAGCTGCTGCTGCACCGCGACGAGCGCGCGGAGGCGCAGGAGGTGGCCCGGCGCATCCTCGCCGTCCAGCGCGAGGGCTTCATCAAGTTCTCCAGCATGGCGGTGTTCTACCGGACCAACGCGCAGAGCCGCGTGCTGGAAGAGGCGCTGCGGCTGGGGCGCGTGCCGTACCAGCTGGTGAGCGGCCGCAGCTTCTACGACCGCGCGGAGGTGCGTGATGCCTCCGCGTACCTGCGGCTGATGGTGAACCCGCGCTCGGACGCGGACCTGTTGCGCGTGCTCAACGTTCCGGCGCGCGGCATCGGTGACACCACCGAGGAGCGGCTGACGGACTTCGCGAACGAGCAGGGCTTGAGCCTCTACGAGGCCCTGGGCGAGCGCCACCGCATCCCTTCCCTCAACGCCACCGCGCAGAAGCGGCTGGGCGGCTTCCACCAGCTGCTCCAGTCGCTGCACGCCTTCTCCCTCACGGCGAAGGACGCGGCGGGCGCGGTGGACCAGATGCTGAAGGAGTCGAAGCTGGTGGAGACGCTGGTCGCGGAAGGCAGCGACGAGGCGCTCACCCGCGCGGAGAACCTGAAGGAACTGCTGGGCGCGGCGCAGGAGTTCGACCTGAAGCGCGCGTCCGACATGGTGGCTTCCGCCGCCGCGCTCGAGGCGCGCGAGGAGGAGGCTCCGGAGGGCGTGGACTCCGCGCCGCTCACCGCGGACATCCCGCCCCTGCAATCCTTCCTGGAGCAGATCAGCCTGGTGGGTGAGGCGGACGCGGAGGTGAGCGAGGGCCGCGTGGCGCTGATGACGCTGCACGCGGCCAAGGGCCTGGAGTTCGACGCCGTGTTCCTCACCGGCATGGAGGAGGGCGTCTTCCCGCACTCGCGCGCGCTCAAGAGCGACGACCCGGACGGCGGCGAGGAGATGGCCGAGGAGCGACGGCTTTGCTACGTGGGCTTCACCCGCGCGCGCAAGCGGCTCTTCGTGAGCCTGGCGCAGTGCCGCTCCCTCTTTGGTGAGCTCAAGTACAACCCTCCCAGCCGCTTCCTCGCGGACGTGCCGCAGGCGTTGTTCGGCTTCAAGGAGAACGACCTGCCGCCCCCGCCGCGCGCCGCCGCCATGCCGCAGCGCCGCCGCAACTGGGACGACGATGAGACGGGCCCGCGCGTGGACCGCAGCTATTCGCAGGCGTCGTCCGACATGGACGGCGTGGGCGGAGACGTGCGCGGCATGCGCGTGCGTCACGAACAGTTCGGCTCCGGGCGAATCGTCGCCGCGGAAGGGTCCGGACCCAACGCCAAGGTCACCGTGGAGTTCGGCGGAACCGTGGGCCTCAAGCGCGTCATCGCGCGCTTCCTCATCCCCGGCTGAGCGCCGGGCGGATCCGGTGTCCACAGCGGTTTCCAGTATTCATGTGACACCGGGCCCGGTCGGCCGGTGTACGGATTGACTTCCTGACGCTTCCCCAGTGGGATGACCTCCAACGAACGGAGGCGCTTCCCCCCATGGCGCTACGTCAACGACGGTGGACTTCCGCGCTGCTCGCGGGAACCTTGAGTTTCCTGACTGCCTGCGAAGGTCAGATTTCTGACGCGGCGAATCCGCGCAATCCTGGCCCTGACGGGACGAACAAGCCTCCCCCTGCTGGCGTGGAGCAGGCGGCGCGCACCGTGCGCGTCGCTCGGCTGACGCATGCGCAGTGGGTGAGCAGCGTGAAGGACCTGCTCAAGCTAGACGCGGCGCCCACGGCGCTGGCGCAGTCGTTCCGCGCGGATCCGTCCCAGAGCGGCTTCCTCTTCGACAACGACGCCCGCGCGCTGTCGGTGGACGAGGCGCTGTGGGGTGCCTACCAGCGCGCGGCGGCGGACCTGGCCGGGCAGGTGGCCACGGACGCGACGAAGCTGGGCAAGCTGCTGCCGGCGGGGAGCACCACGGACGAGGCTCGCGCGAAGGCGTTCGTGGAGTCCTTCGGCCTGCGCGCCCTGCGCCGCCCGCTGACCGCGGACGAGGTGGAGACGTACCTGAAGCTGTACCGCCAGGGCCCTCAGGCGTACCCGACGATGGCCGCGTTCCAGGGCGGCCTGCGGCTGGTGCTGGAGGGCTTCCTCCAGTCGCCCCTGTTCCTCTACCGCGTGGAGCGCAGCACGCAGGCGACGGCCGGCAAGGTGCCGCTGGACGCGTTCGAGGTGGCGTCCCGCTTGAGCTATGCGCTCTGGAACTCGATGCCGGACGACGCGCTGTTCGCCGCCGCTCGCGAGGGCATGCTTTCGAAGCGCGAGGGCGTGGCCTCCGAAGCGCGCCGGATGATTACGGACGCCCGGGCGCGCGGCGTGGTGGACGCCTACCACCAGGCCGTCTTCGACGTGCCCCGCTACGCGAGCATCCGGCCCAACGCGACGCGCTTCCCCAACGTCACCACGAAGCTGGCGGAGTCCGCGGCGAAGGAGAACACGCTCTTCGTCGAGGACGTCGTCTTCGGGCGCAAGGGGCGCTTCGCGGACCTGCTCACGTCTCGCGACACCTTCGTCAACGCCGAGCTGGCGCGCATCTACGGCCTCACCGGGACGTTCACCGCGGACTTCGTGCCGGTGACGCTGGACGGGGCGCAGCGCCGGGGCGTGCTCACGCAGGTGGGTTTCCTCGCGTCGCATGCGACGTCCATCGACCCGGACCCCATCCACCGCGGCGTGTTCCTGTCGGAGCACCTGCTGTGCCAGAAGATTGGCGCGCCGCCGGCCAACATCCCCGCGCTGCCCGCGCCCAACGGCCGCACCAACCGTGAGGTGGTGACGTCGCACACGGAGGCGCCCGGCACGGTGTGCGCGTCCTGCCACGCGACGCTGATCAACCCGCTGGGCTTCCCCTTCGAGAACTTCGACGCCGTGGGCGGCTACCGCACGACGGACAACGGGCTCCCGGTGGACGCCTCGTCGACGCCGGGCATCGGCGGACAGAAGGTGTCGGTGAAGGACGCGCTGGACCTGGCGGACGCGCTCGCGACCACGCAGGCGGTGCATGAGTGCTACGCGCGCCACTGGGTGGAGTTCCTGAGCGGACGCCCCGCGGTGGCGGAGGACGATGCGCTGGTGGCGCGGCTGGGCAAGCTGTCGCAGTCCGGTCAGCTGCCCATCGTGGACCTGGTCGTCGAGGTCGTGACGGGCGTGGGCTTCGTGACTCGCCACCCGGAGGAGCTGCCGTGAAACTGAGCCGACGACGCGTGTTGCAGGGCCTGGGTGGCGTCATGCTGGGGCTGCCGGTGCTGGAGGGGCTGTTGCCCCGCAAGGCCCAGGCGGCGGAGGCGGACGCGCTGCCCTTCGCCATCTTCCTGCGCCAGGCGGATGGCGTGGCCGCCGCGCAGAGCACCTCCGAGCTGGGCAACGAGCCGGAGCGCTTCTGGCCGGAGCCGCTGGGCAACCTCTCCACCACGACGCTCGCGGGCAAGTCGCTGGTGGAGCTGGCGGACCACCGCGCGCGCCTGCTGGTGGTGCGCAACGTCAACATGAAGGACTACAACTACGGGGACGGCCACGCCCGCGGCGCGCTGCAGTGCCTCACCGCGCGAGGCCCCGCCGTGGAGGGCGTGGGTGGTGACTCCGAGGCGTCCGGCGAGTCGCTGGACCACCGCATCGGCCGCGAGCTGAACCCGCAGAAGCGCGACTCGCTCTACCTCTACGCGGGGCAGGCCGGCGGGTGGCTGGGCGGCCCCTGCATCTCCCACCGGGGCAGCGCTTCACGCCGTGCCGCGCTGCATGACCCGTGGGTGGCCTACCAGACCATGGTGGGTGGCCCCGGGGGCCTCTCACCGGAAGCGCGCGAGCAGCTGCTGGTGCGCCAGAAGAGCCTCAACGACCTGGTGTCGGGCCAGCTGAAGGCGCTCCAGTCGCGGCCGGAGTTGAGCAGCACGGACAAGCAGCGCCTGGACCTGCACCTGTCCAACGTGCGCGACCTGGAGGTGGCGCTCAGCTGCCGCGCCCGCGCGGACGAGGAGCTGCGGCTCCAGCAGCAGGCTCCCGGCTACAACAGCACGGACGGCGACGAGGTGCTGGCCACGGTGCGGCTGCACATGGACATCGCGGTGCTGGCGGTGGCGTGCGGCACCACGCGCTCGGTGGCCATCCAGGTGGGCAACGGCAACGACAGCGCCACGCGCTACCGCGACCCCACGACGGGGCAGTTGATGGAGAACTTCCACTACATCTCCCATCGCCGCGCGTCGCACGACGCGTCGGGTGGCATCATCGCCGGGTCGGACGTGCTGCACTCGCGCGTGGACGCGCAGTTCGCCCAGACCTTCAACTACCTGTTGGACCAGCTGGCGGCGTACGCCCTGCCGAACGGCAAGAAGCTGGTCGACCAGGGCGTGTCCGTCTGGTTCAACGACCTGGGCAACGGGCCGGCGCACTCGGCGCGCCACATCCCGTTCATCCTGGCGGGCAGCTGCAACGGCTACCTCAAGCAGGGCGTGGCGGTGACGGCGGCGGGCGGCAACAGCAGCCCCAACCTCAACAAGATGCTCAACACCCTGGGCGCCGCGGTGGGCCTGAAGAACGCGGCTGGCGGGCCGCTGGACGACTTCGGCGACTCCACGCTGCCCAAGGGCCTGCTGACGGAGCTGCTGGCTTGAGCGGCCGTTGACCCGATTCGCCTCCGCCTTTCCTCCTTTGTTTTCGAACAGAGGAGGAAGGGATGTCCCCAGCAATCCGCAAGGCCTTCACCGCATCGCTCGCTTTCGTCTCCCTGCTGTCCGCCGGTCCGGCGGCGGCGCACGGCTCCATGGAAGTACCGCTGAGCCGCGTCTATGGATGTTTCAAGGAAGGGCCGGAGAGTCCCAGGTCCGCCGCGTGCAAGGCCGCCGTGCAGACCGGTGGGACGCAGGCGCTCTATGACTGGAACGGCGTCCGGCAGGGCGCCGCCAACGGGCGTCACCGCGAAATCATCCCCGACGGCAAGCTGTGCAGCGCCGCCAACGAGAGTCACAAGGGATTGGACCTGGCGCGTGCGGACTGGCCGTCCACGCTCATCACCCCGGACAGCGGCGGCCGCTTCGAGTTCGTCTTCCACGCCACCGCGGTGCACGCCACGGGCTACTTCCAGCTCTTCGTGACGAAGGAGGGCTACAACCCGGCGCTGCCGCTGAAGTGGTCGGACCTGGAGTCGACGCCGTTCTGCAACGTCACCAACGTGTCCGCGGTGAACAACCGCTACCGGCTCAACTGCCCGTTCCCGGCGAGCCGGACGGGCTCGCACGTCATCTACGCCATCTGGCAGCGCGCGGACAGCCCGGAGGCCTTCTACGCCTGCACGGACGTGAAGTTCAGCAACACGCCGCCCCCGCCGGTGTCGTGGAAGGAGTTGGGCCAGGTGCAGGCGCGCGAGGACCTGCCCAAGTCGAGCAAGGTGACGTTCCGCCTCTTCGACAGCGCGGGACGCGACGCCGAGTCGTATCCGCTGACGCTCGACGCGGCCACGCCCGCGGCCACGTGGATGTACCGGCTGGCGCAGCAGGTGAACGCGGGCTCCAGCCGCGTGCAGGTGGGCGTGCTCCAGACGACTGGCGGCGTGACGCCGGTGCAGGACGCGCTGGGCAACCGCGTGTACGCGAAGGAGACGGGCTACTCGTTCCAGGTGGACATCGAGAAGCCCTCCACCGGTGGAGGCAACGACGGTGGCACGGATGGCGGCACCGGCGGATCCGCGCAGTACAAGTACCCGGCGGGCATCGACAGCTACGTGGCGGGCACGCGAGTGGAGGGCACGGACGGGCTCATCTACCGCTGCAAGCCCTTCCCGTACTCCGGCTGGTGCAAGGGCGTGGCGTCGTACTACGCGCCGGGCACCGGCATCGCCTGGCAGGACGCGTGGGAGCGCGCCAACTAGGTCAGGCGGAGTCACTCAGGATCATCCGTGAATTCGATGTAACCCCGTGTGTTTCCCGTGGCCGTTCCCTGGCATTGTACCGCACCGGATTATTGAGACACCAGATTGGTTGTAATCAGGCCGCCTGCTTCGACTGCATCAGCGCTCGCCGGGCCTGACTCGGCGAGAGGAAGTTGTGGCGCTCCAGCAGCCAGTGCTCGTT
>NZ_RAWQ01000316.1:0-7376 GCF_003668965.1 Corallococcus sp. AB030 | reverse complement strand
CAGGCCTGCTACCGCGCCCTCTCTCGCGAACTGGCGGACGCGGGGTACCACCTGACCCGAGCCGGACTCCAGGCGCAGGACGCCGCACCGCCCGTGCGGGACGACTCCGCGGAGGTGCGAAAGCGGCTGAAGGCGGCGTTCGACCCAGAGGGAATCCTGGCTCCCGGGAGATCCGAGCCCTGAGGGCGCGGCGGATCAGAAAGAAAAAAGAGGAGCGGAAACTTTCTCGGGTGCGCCCCCGATACTCTCTCAAGTCACAAGATTTCCCACCGCGCATCGCGCCCGCCGGAGCCCCCTTCCATGGCCATCGAGACCAACCGCTACCGCCCCGTGTTCCGGAACCCCACGACGCCCGCTCCGGCCAACGGGACGCAGGTGCGCCGCGAGGTGCAGGCCCAGACGCAGAACCGGGCCCAGGGCGAGGCGACCATCGACCTGAACCGTGGCGTGCAGGGCAACCGCGTCACCACCAGCAACCAGGCCAACCCCAACACCACGACGGACATCCAGAAGCAGCTGGAGACCAGCCGCTTCGACCAGACCGTCGCCTCCGGTGAGTGGAACAAGAACTGGACCGCGGCTTCCGGCTCCCACACCTCCGGTGACGTGAACGGCAACTTCCACAACACCGTGGAAGGCCAGGCGCTGACGGCGGACGTGTCCGCGCAGGGCAACGTCTCCATCGACCCGCTGCACGGCAAGATTGGCGCCGAGGGCTCCGTCGACGTGAAGGCGGACCTGGTGCGCGGCTCCGTGGAAGGCCACGTGGACAGCGCCGTGGGCCGCACCGAGTGGGGCGCGGAGGGCAACGTGGGCGCCGAGGCGACCGCCACGGGCCAGGTGGTGCTGGACCCGCTGCACGGCCAGGCCGCTGCCTCCGTGCACGGTGAGGCCTTCGCCGGCGCCCGCGCCAGCGCGGAAGTCACCCAGGAGATTGGCCCCGCGACCGTCACTGCCGGCGCGGAAGCCTTCGCCGGCATCGGCGTGGAGTTCGAGGCCAACGTCGGCCTGAAGGACGGCAAGCTGTCCGCCAACTTCGACGTGGGCGCGGCGCTGGGCATCGGCGCCAGCGTGGAGTTCGGCTTCTCCGTCGACGTGGGCAAGGTCGGCGACGCCGCCAAGGCCGCCGTCGAGGGCGTGGGCAACGCGGTGCAGAACGTCGGCGAGGGCATCAAGAACGTCGGCGAGGGCATCAAGAACGTCGGTGAAGGCATCAAGGACGCGCTGAGCAAGTGGTAGTCGCGGGCCCCGTCCGGCCGCCTCCCACCTGAAGCTCTTCCCAGGGCCTCGTCCATCCGGGCGAGGCCCTTCCTTTTTCCCCGTTGCTCGACAGCCCCCGCCCCCTGGGGGACACTTTCCATCATGAACTCTCTGGAAACCCTTCTCGCGCAGGGTCAGGTGGCCCAGGCCAAGGCCGAGGCCGAGAAGCTCCTCGCGAAGAACCCCAACCACCGCGACGCGCTGGTGGTGATGGCCAAGCTGGCGCTGGTGGAGAACAAGGTGCCCCAGGCGGAAGGACTGCTCGCCAAGGCGGAGGCCCAGGGCGCCACGGCGGAGACCGGCCTGGTGCGCGCGAACATCGCCGCCCAGAAGGGCCAGCTCGACGCCGCCCTCAAGGCCTACCAGGGCGTGCTCGCGGTGGAGCCCAACCGCGCCGAGGCTCACTTCGGCAAGGGCATGATGCTGATCAAACAGGACAAGGCGCCCCAGGCGCTGGAGGCCCTGTCCCAGGCCGCGAAGGCGGCGCCCCAGAACCCGGTGTTCCGCTACCGGCTGGGTCAGGTGCAGCTGGAGGCGGGCCAGACGGACGCCGGCCTCGCCACGCTGCGCGAGGTCCTCACGCTGGCGCCGCGCTTCGTGCCCGCGTACCTGAGCCTGTCGCACGCGCTGTCCGCCCAGGAGAAGCTGGTGGACGCGCGCAAGGTGCTGGAGCAGGGCCTCAAGGCGGTGCCCAACCAGCCGCGCATGCTCGCATCCGTGACGGTGCTGTCCATGGCGCTGCGCGATTTGCGCACGTCCTACCAGGCGGCCTCCGCGCTCGCGGCCCAGCGCCCGAAGGACGCGGACGCCCAGGCGAACCTGGCGCAGCTGATGCTGGCGCGCGGTCAAATCGAACAGGCCCGGCACCTGTGCCAGACCATGGCGTCGCTGGGCGTCGCCAGCGAGTCGCTGAAGATGGCGGAGGCCACCTGCTTCGAGTCGCAGGAGCCGCCCGCGTACGACAAGGCCATCGCCGCGTACGAGCAGGGCATGGGCCTGGCGCCGGACGGCTGGCGCGCGGCGAACAACCTGGGCCAGCTGCTGCTGCGCGTCCCCTCGGAGCCGGCGAACGCGCACCTGCCGCGCGCGGTGACGGTGCTGGAGGAGGCCGTGCGCCGCGCCCCGGACCGCCCGGAGCCGCTGCTCAACCTGGCGCTCGCGCAGGCGCGCCTGGGCCAGGAGCAGAAGGCGAAGGAGCTGGTGCAGAAGGTGCTCGCCATGCCGCTGGCGGAGGACACCGACCTGCACGAGGAGGCCGTGCGCCTCTCGCAGACGCTGTCCAAGGCCTGAAGCAGGCCGGACGGACGGACGGCCCGCGCTACTCGTTGAAGTCGAGCGTGGGCACGTCCTCGTCGCCGGTCGCCGACTGGTACACGTGCCAGGCGGTGGCCAGGTCCTGGAAGGGCAGGCCCACCCCGGCGAACACCGTCACCTGTTCCTGGGACGTGCGCCCGGGCTTGAGGCCCGCGAGGACCTCGCCCAGCTCCGCGTGGATGGCGGCCTCCGTGAGCCCCACCGCGCCCGCCGCGCCAGTGGAGACGCTCAAGCCGCGGTGGTCGCAGACGAACAGCGATTGCTCGAGCAGGTCCTGGGACAGCTCCGCCTTGCCCGGCTCGTCCGCGCCCAGCGCGGTGATGTGCGTGCCCGGCTGCACCATGCCGGCGTGCAGGAAGGGCTGGTGGCTCCACGTCGCCGTCACCACGATGTCCGCGTCCGCGACGGCCTCCGCCACGGACGTCTCCACGCGCACGGGCAGGTTCAGCTCCTGGTACATGCGCTGCGCGTAGGCGTTCGCGTGCGCGATGTTCGTGTCGTAGACGCGCACCTGGCTGAGCGTGCGCACCAGCCGCAGCTGCTTGAGCTGGAGCACGCCCTGGCGGCCGGCGCCAATCACCGCCACGCGCGTGGCGTCCGGCCGGGCCAGCACGTCCGCGGCCAGCGCGCCCACCACGCCGGTGCGCACGGCGGTGAGGTGGCCGGAGTCCATCACCGCGAGCAGCCCTCCCGTCACCAGGTCATGCAGGTGCACCACGCCCTGGATGGCGGGCTTCTGCGCGGGGAACTTCGCGTGCACCTTCACCGTGTACGCGGGGATGCCGGGCACGCAGCCGGGGAAGAGCACCAGCGCGGTGCCCAACGAGTGCAGCGGCGCGCGCACGCGCTGCGGGGCCACCGTGCGGGCCAGGACGTCGGTGCGGAAGGCCTCGCGCAGGTCGTCCAGGAGCAGGAGCGCCTGGATGTTGCGGGCCACGGCGGAGCGGTTGAGCAGGAGGGTGGGCATGCTTTGACGGCCACCCTACCCGAGCATGCGCATGCCCTGGGGCGCGAACGTCCCCAGGGCTGGCCGAGCGCACGAAGGTGAACGGCGCGCCGGGCGGTGCGTCCGAGGCCCGGCCCGGAACCAGCGGCCGAGGGCTCGTGTCGCGTCTCCATCCGACGCGGGGGCGAAGCACGCCGGGGGCACCATGCGCAGACTTTTCGCGAGGGGCGGCGCGACCGGGCGAGGGGCCCGGGGAGACGGGCGATGCAGGAGCCGGATTCACACTCCGTGGACGAGCATGCGCGCAGCGGGCCTCGCCCCTCCGCGGCGGAGTTCCTGCGCGCGAACCACGACACGCTGCTGACGGAATGGCAGCAGGCGGTGATGCGGGACCTGGGCGGCAAGGACGCCGCCCGCCCTCCCTGGCTCATCGACCACATGCCGGAGCTGCTCACCGCGCTGGCGGATGCGATGGAGCTGGGGCCGGAGGCGCTGGACGAACGCATGGAGGCGGCGCACGCCGCGGCCCGGATCGACGCGGGCTTCAACCTGGGCGAGGTGGCGCAGGAGTACGCGCTGCTGCGCCGCTGCATCCTCCACCGGCTGGAGACGCTGGAGCAGCGGCTGCGGCCCGGCGACCTCACGCGGCTGGAGGAGACGCTCGACCGGGTGGTCACCCGGACGATGACGTTCTTCTGGGACATGAAGCAGCGCATCCTCCAGACGCTGGACCGCATGTCCGAGGCGACGCTGGACGACCCGGACATGGAGACGCTCCTGGAGCGCCTGCTCACCCGGCTGATGGAGTCCGCGCTCACCGTGAACACCGCGGCGGTGATGCTGCGGGAGGACGACGCGCTGGTGGTGCGCGCCGCGGTGGGCCTGGGCACGGACGAGGTGAAGGGCCTGCGCGTGCCGGTGGGCCAGGGCGTGAGCGGGCTGGCGGCGTTGGAGCGGCGGCCCTTCTTCGTCCGCTCGGCCGCCACCGACCCGCGCGTCCTCTTGGGGCCACTGCGCCGCGCGGGGCTGCGCGCGTTGTATGGCCTGCCGCTCATGGACGGCGAGCGGCTGCTGGGCATGGCGTACATGGGCTCGCGCACGGCCTTCGCCTTCTCCGACGCGGACGTACTGCTCTTCCACGCCGTCGCGGAGCGGGCGTCCGCGCACATCGCCCAGACGGAGCTGCACGCGCGTGAACACGAGGCACGCCAGGAGGCCGAGCGGTCGCTGGCGCTGCTGGACTCGCTGCTGGACGCGGCGCCCGTGGGCATCGCGTTCCTGGACCAGGACCTGCGCTACCTGCGCATCAACGGCACGCTGGCGCGGCTCAACAACAAGCCCGTGGAGGACCACCGGGGCCGCACGCTGCATGAGATGGTCCGCATCGGCGCCGTGGCCCCCATCGAGCGGGCGCTGCGGCAGGTGCTGGAGACCGGGCGGCCCGTGCAGGACGTGCTCCTCGAAGGACCGGATCCGGTGCGGGGCCGCGCGGGCGTCTGGCGCGCGGACTACTTCCCGGTGCGCACCCCGGACGGCGCGCTGCTCGGCGTGGGCAGCACGGTGGTGGACATCACCGACCTCAAGCGCGCGGAGGACGCGCTCCAGCAGTCCATCGACTTCCGCGAGGAGCTCATCGCCGTCCTGGGCCACGACCTGCGCAACCCCCTGCACGCGGTGAACGCGTCGGCCTTCATGCTGGGCAAGCTTCCGGAGCTGGACACGCCCTCGCGCCGCTCCGTGGATCGCATCCGCAAGGCCACGGCGCGGATGACGCGGATGATCAACGACATCCTCGACTTCGCGCGCAGCCGCCTGGGCGGGGGCATCCCGGTGGCACGTCAGCACGTGAACATGGAGGAGCTGTGCCAGGGGATGCTGGAGGAGCTGCAAGTCGTCTACCCGGAGCGGCCCCTCCTGCTGGAGGTGCACGGGGATGACCTGTGGGGGGACTGGGACCCGGACCGCGTGACGCAGGTGCTGGGCAATCTGGTGGTGAACGCGCTGCAACACGCGAAGAACGACTCGCCCGTCATCACCACGCTCACGGGTGAGGCCACGGACGTGGTGATGCGGGTGCGCAACGAGGGCGAGCCCATCCCCCCGGAGCTGCTGCCGCACCTGTTCGACCCATTCAAGCCGTCCAGCACGCCGGAGCAGGGCGGCAAGCAGCGCAGCCTGGGGCTCGGGCTCTACATCGTGAGTGAGATCATCCACGTGCACCAGGGCACCGTCCGCGTGGAGACCTCGCTGGGCCAGGGCACGACCTTCACCGTGCGCTGGCCCCGCGTCCCCCTGCCCCCGGGCTACCTGGAGCCGTGAGCTGGCATCACGGCGCGGCCTTCACCTCGGACGCGGGCGCGATGGCGAGCGTGTGCACGGCCTCCGCGAGCATGCGCGTGCTCAGGTCCAGCGTCTCCAGCGCGATGGATTCATCCGGGGCGTGGCCGGTGTAGGGCTCGTTGGGGAACGCGGGCCCGAAGTCCACGGCGCGAGGGAAGAGCCGCGCGTAGGTGCCGCCGCGGATGGAGCCGGGCACCGCGTCCGGCGCCTTGCGCTGCCGCTGGTAGATGTCCATCAGCGTCTTCACCAGCGGGCCGGACGTGTCCGCCACGTGCGGGTCGCCCAGGTAGCGGCCGGAGCCCTCCTTCACCTGTCCACCGGAGTCCTCGCCCACGCGCTTCGCGGCGGCGTCCAGCGACGCGTTGAAGGCCGCCGCGTCCTGGCCCTGAGGCCGGCGCATGTTGACGCCCAGGGACACGGTGCCGTCCTTCACGCGCAGCACGGTGGGCGCCACGAGCAGCGGCCCCATCAGCGCGTCCTGGTACTTCAGGCCCAGCTTCTCGCCGTGGTGGTCGCCGTCGAAGCGCTTCGACACCACGCGCAGCAGCGCCGCGATGCCGTTGTCCTCCAGAGACAGCCGCGAGGCCACGGCGGACAGGTCCCAGAGCGCGTTGTGGCCCTCGTCCGCGGTGGACGAGTGCACCGCCACGCCGTGGGCGGTGAGCACCACGGTGTTGCCCTCGCGCTTCGCGTCGGCCTTCAGGTCCCTGCGGGAGGGGGACTCCTGGGCGATGGCGGCCTTCACGGCGGCGAGCACCGACTCCGGCGTCTGGCCCTTCACGGGCGCAAGCTTCAGCGTGGCGGTGCCGGGCACCTGGGTGAGGAACTCGCCCGCGCTCACGTCCACGGCGCGCGCGACGGTGCCCTCCTTCGGCGTGGCGAGGGCCGCGCCCACGGGCGCCTCCAGCGTCCACGCGACGAAGCCGGACTGCGCGGCCATCACCGGGTAGCCGGAGTCCACGGAGATGACATGCGTGGGCTTGGGCTGCGTGTCCGCGTAGTTCTTCATGCCGGACCAGTCGCTCTCCTCGCCGTTGCCGATGATGATCAGCACCTTGCCCTGGGGCTTGAGGCCCAGGTCCTTCGCCATGGCCAGCGCGACGAGCCCGGAGGCGATGGGACCCTTGTCGTCCTCCACGCCGCGGCCGTACAGGCGGCCCTTCTCCACCACCGGCTTGAAGGGCGCGCGCTTCCACTCATGGGCGGGCGCGGGGACGACGTCGCCATGGAACACGAGCCCCAGCAGCGGCTCGCCTTCACCCCAGGACAGCTCGAAGACGTCGTTGTTGCCCACGGTGCGGAAGCCGAAGCCGTGCTGCTTCGCCCACGCCTCCAGGGCGCGGCCCATGGCGGCCACCTCCGGGTTCTTCGCGGCGGGGGCCTCGCTGCTCACCGTCTTGAAGCGGACGAGCGTCTGGGTGAGGGCCACCACGTCATCCAGTGCACAGGCCTGGACGTAGGCGGCGTAACGCTCCGCGGCGGAGGCGCCCTTCAGGGCGGCGTCGGAGAAGCGGGC
>NZ_RAWQ01000315.1:0-7749 GCF_003668965.1 Corallococcus sp. AB030 | reverse complement strand
CCACTTCTCCACCCGGTAGCGCCCCGCCACCACCTGCCCGGGGACAAGGCCCTGGCTCGTGGGCACCAGGGGCTGCGGCGTCACCGCGCCCTGGATCAACGTGCCGCCCGGAGACACGGGCGTCCGCACCTGCGGCAGCGTCGGCTCCGAGCCGTCCTCTGCCACGGCGTTGCCCGGCCGCGCGTTCAACGCCTCCGGGCCCAGGTAGGTCAACCCTCCGCTGTCACGGTCCTTGGAATGCACCCGCCCTCCCCTCTCACGACTCCAGCAGCGAGACGGGGGCCGGCGCGCCTGCGCCTTCGATGTCCAGGTGGGGCGTGGGCAGGTTGTATTCAGCGGCGGCGATGGTGGCCTCCACCATGATGGGGCCGGAAATCTCCGTGGGCTCGCCCTGGCAGAGCACCTCCACCACGTGCTCCAGCGTCCACTTGCCCATGCGGCTCACTTCCAGCTGCTTGCCGTTGAACTTCGCCGTGTCCGCCAGCTGATCGCTCGCGGTGAGCTTGGCCTCCACCGAATCACCCAGGTAGCCGCGCGCCAGGTTCAGCACCCGGTCAATCACCGCGCTCCAGGCCTGCAGGTGCGTGCGGTCCTGCGCCTCGTCGATGATGTCCAGGCCCACCTGGAGGCGCTCCATGCGCTCCAGGAACTGCTGCACCAGCTTGCCCCGGATGACGCGGCCGTGCTGCGGGGCGATCATCTCCACCGCGGGCGTGAGCTTCCGGATGGCCGCCACCGCGCGCACCAGCGCCGAGTTCACCGGCATGTAGATCTGATGGAACGCCCGGATACCCGTCCAGTCGGACTCCTCCGCCCACAGGCCCTGCGCCTTGCTGTCCGTGAGGCCGCCGAAGAGGTCGCCCGTGAAGAGCACCCGCGTCTGCGGGTCGTAGAGCATCACCGCGCCCCGGAAGTGGCAGAACGGCGACGGCACCGGCAGCAGCTTGTGCCCCGTGGGCACGCTCAACCCCTGCGAGAACTTCTCCGTCGGGATGAAGCGGTTGCGCGGCAGGTTGAAGTGGACGATGAGCCGCCAGGTGTCCTCGGAGCACAGGATGCTCGCGCGCGGCGAGTAGCGCGCCGAGATGATGTTCGCGGACGAGCCCACGTCCGGATCCTGGTGGTTGATGAAGAGCGCCGACAGCCGGTCCATCCCCCCAATCAGCGACACCACCTTCGTGTGGATGGTGGAGAAGTCGCTGCTCGACCCGGGGTCGATGAGGAGGTTGAACTCAGCGGGTTTCTTCGTCCGGGTGTCCGTGCCCTGAAAGCGGCGCAGGTACGGGTTGGCGAAGAAGATGCCGCCGGGCTCGCGCTTCCCGACCCAGAAGGTCTCGGGGGCGATTTCCACGGCGGTGCGGTTGAGGTCTATCTGTTGAGGGCTGGGGGCGCTGGGCTGACTCATGGCGTGTTTCCTTCACGCAAACGAGGGGGTGGGACTGCCCCTCTAGCCTACCAGTCCCACTCCGATCCCGAGATTCTTCCAGTGTTCCTGCACGGGGGGACATGAGCGCCGCTTCTCGCTCTGCCGCCCCCCGGCAATCAGGACCAATTCAGTACTCGCCCGACTCCTTGCCCGGCCGGTCGGCGAAGAGCTGCACCCAGCGTCCGTCAAAGCCGCCGTTCTGCGGCAGGTACCACCCGCCCTGCAGCCAGAAGCCCTGCTCTCGCCCGTCGGTGTCGTCCGTCACGCCCGAGTGCACGAAGTAGTCGTGCTGCCACCAGTACGAGTTCACCGACGCCGGGTAGCCGCTGGCGCTCATGCGCGTCTGCCCCCGCGAGTCCGCCACCGTGCCCGCCCATGACTTGTCGTGGAACTCGCTGGACCCGCCGCCGCCCGTGTCCGACGCCTTGTCGTTCAGCTCGAACGTGCCGAAGAACCACTTCTTCGACGGGTAGCCCTCGCGGTCGTCCTGCCCCTCCACGTCGCGCGTCTTGGAGAAGAAGCGCTGCATCCCCACGCTCACCTCCGCCTGCCCCGCCTCGTTCACCACCGGGCTCTCCAGGTAGAAGAACTGCGGCGCGTCCGGCAGCCAGTGCGTCGCATAGCCCCCGTGCTCCCAGTGCGTGGGGAGGATGTCCGCCAGGTCCTGCAGCTCGTACGTGACGCGCTTCACCGCGGGCCAATTGGCCGAAGACCCGTTGTCATAGCGGCTGGCCTGCGCGTCCGCCGTCGAGTACCGCACCGGCTGCGCGTTGAACGCCGTCACCGCCGCCCCGTCGTCCTCCGGCACGAAGACGAAGTGCAGCTTCTTGCGCCCGTCGTCGTTGTTCACGTCCGCCTCCGCCTTCCCGCCAGACGCCATCCGGCCCGCGAAGAACGAGTACGAATCCGTCACGAAGCGCAGCTCCTGCCCGTGCGGCGCCAGCAGCTTGTCGGACCACTCCGCCTGCCAGATGAGCAGGTGGCTGCCCGTGCCCGTCTGCATGAACTGGAGGTCGCCGCTGCCCGCCCGGCGCACGACGTTGCGCTTGTGCTGCGTCACCACTGCGTACGCCACGGTCTCGCCGCTGCCCGGGTTGCCCACCACGTTGCGAACCTGGAGCTCGACGCGCTCCCAGTCGTGCAGCTGCCAGTTGCCCGCCGCGTTCTTATCCAGCGCGTGATACAGGTGATACACGAGGGTGAGGTTCTTCCCCCCGTCCATGTACTCAATCAGTGACGTGTAGAGCGTCGGCCGGATGCGCCACTTGTCGAACGCGCTGGGGCCCACGCGCGACGCGTCCACGTACTGGTTGATCTGCTTCCAGTGCAGCTTGTTGTTGGAGAAGTCCCCGTCCTGGTCGAAGTCGAAGTTCGTCAGCCAGTCGTAGCCGTGCTTGTTGTCGTTCGCGTTCGCGCGCTTGAAGATGACCGGCGCGTAGTAGCGCAGGAACGCCTGCCGCTGCGCGTTCGTCAGCGACCAGTCCTGCGCCTCGGCTTCAGCCGGAAGACACAAAGCCACCAGGGTGACGACAGCGACAGCGAGGGGAGCGATTCGCGTTCGGAGGGGGAGCATGGCGGCCGACGAAATCACGGCCCGCCCTTCCCCCTCCACAAAGAAAACTCGAATTCAGGCTTCAGCCAGGATTACACACTAACGCGATGCACTCGGCATCACCGGCACCTTCGGCACGCGGCCGTAGAGCAGCTGGTAGGTGTTGTAGGAGCGCAGCACGCGCTTGATGTAGCCGCGCGTCTCCGCGATGGGGATCTCCTCCACCCACGCATCCAGCGCCAGGTCCGGCCTGGCCGCGCGCCAGCGGTTCACCGCGCCGGAGCCCGCGTTGTAGCTGCCCACCGCGTAGGGCGTGTGGCCCTTGAACTGCTTGATGAGCCCGCCCAGGTAGTGCGCGCCGAAGCGGATGTTCAGCTCCGGCTGGAGCAGCGAGTCCACGGTGAAGTGCTTTACCTTGAGCTCGCGCGCCACGCCCTTCGCCGTGGAGGGCATCAGCTGCGTGAGGCCCAGCGCGCCGGCCCAGGACAGGGCCTTGGGGTCCAACGCGCTCTCCTCGCGCATCAGCGCCTGGAGCAGGTCCGGCTCCACGCCCGCGGGCACGGTGTGCTTCTCAATCAGGTCTCGGAACGCGTTGGGATAGGCCACCTCCCACACCGGCCGCGTCTGCGCGGTGATGCGCCCGCTCAGGTCCTTGCGCAGCGCGAGCCGCGCGATGGCGTGCGCCGACCGCGCGTCGCCAGACTGCGACAGCACCATCACCAAGAGCCGCATGGACTCCGGCGGCTGGCTGGCGCGGTTCACCAGCATCAGCTCCGACGACACGGAGTCCGCGAAGCCCAGGCGCAAGAGCTCCACGCCCGCGCGGAAGTGGGGGTCGTCCCCCATGGGGCCCGCGAACATCGGCCAGGGGCTGGCGGCCTCCGGCACGTCGAAGATGGACGACGCCACGGCCTCCAGCCGCTTGGGGTCCAGCTCGCCCAGCTTCGAGCGCGCCATCAGGCCGTAGTACGTGGCCGGGTGCTCCACCGCGAGCTTCTCCATCAGCTCCGCGGCGCCCTGGATGTTGCCGCGCTCCTCCAGCGTGCGAGCCCGCCAGTACTGCGCGCGCTCCACGTCGTAGGACTCGTCCGCGTTGGCGAACTGCGCCTCGATGCGGTCCAGGAAGGAGAAGCCCCCGTCCTCCACCTTCGACGTGCGCGCCACCCAGAAGGCCTTGAAGAGCGCCTCGCCCAGGAAGTCGCCCTTGGGGTACAGCCGCGCGACCTCATCCAGGCGCGCCATGGCCTCCTTGGGGCGGTTCGTCTTCACGTACAGGTCGGCCGCGTAGAAGAGCGCGTCGTCCGCGAACGAGTGGTCCGGGAACTCCTTCGCCAGCCGCTCGTAGGTGTCCGGGCCGTGCTGCTGATCCACGATGGAGCGCGACGAGCCCAGCACATACAGCGCGCGGGCCAGCAGGTCGCGGTCCTTGCACTGCTCCACCACCGGCGTGAGGATCTGGATGGCGGCCGTGTGCTGGCGCTCCTTGCGCTGACCCTTGCCGAACGCGAAGTGCGCGCGGCACGCGAGCGCGTCCGGCAGCTTCATCGTCTTGAGCATCGGCTCCAGGATGGCCATGCCCTGCTTGTTGCGGTGCGCTTCGATGAGCGCCTCCGCGCGGCCCACCTTGGCGTCCAGGGGCGGCGTCTGCCCCTTGAGGCGCTTCTCCACCTGCTTGACGATGGGCGACAGGGGCTGGGCTGCCCACAGCTTCCACAGCGCGGCCTTCTCCGCCGCCTTGTCCTTCTTCTCCACCGCCAGGTCCGCCGTGGCGATGAGCGCCTCCGCGCCCACGTTGCGGCCCCAGCCCGTCATCATGCGCTGGGTGAGCGGCGTCAGCGCCTCCATGGCGCCGTCGTAGTCCTTCTTCTTGCGCAGCACGCGCGCCAGGCCCAGGCGCGCGTCCACGTACATGCGCGAACCCTCCGGCACCTGCTTGAAGCTGGCCGCCGCGTCATCCAGCCGGCCCTGGGACTCCAGCGCCACGCCCGCGTGCGTGAGGCAGCGGTCCTTCAGCGCCGGGTAGTCGTTGGCGAGCGCCGCCATCTCCGTCGCCGCCGACTTGTCGTCCCCGGCCCGCACCGCGGACAACGCGCGCAGGTAGCGCACCGGCGGGCTGTCCCCTTCACCCTCCAGCAGCGCGCGCGCCTTGGTGTACTGGCCCTTGTCGAACGCGTCCTTCGCGTCCCGCTTCTTGCCGTCGGCGAAGTACGGCGTCAGGTCCTCCAGCCCGTAGCGGCGCCCGCGGTGCACCACTGGCGTGGGCGGCACGATCCCCGGGAAGGCCGGGTTGAACACCTGCACGTAGCCCACCGGCAACGGCGCCTTGTCCGCGTCCGGCGGCGGCGTCAGCTGCGCCTCCGACGGCGCGTTGTCCGTGCGCGTCGTGGGGGCCTGATCCGTGTCGTCGCTGGGAGCCGGGGCCGGAGCGGCCGGAGCCGTTGCCGGAGCCGAAGGGGCGGTGCTGGGGACCGCGGGGGCGGGAGCCTGCGCGGACAACAGGGCCGCGGAGGCGAGGAGGGCGAGATGCTGGAGGGACACTTTCATTCGCGGGGGCCTCGGGGACCCTGGGAGATGCGCTCGGGCACGCCCGAGGACAACTGGGGGTGGTTGGAAAATTTCCAGCCCCTGACAGAGGTTAGACTGTCCGCCTGCACATGGATATCCGCACCCAGAGCGCACTGCTTGCTTCCATCATCGGTCTGGCGCTGGGCGTGTCCATGTTGTTGCGCCCCGGACGACCCCGGGTCCTCACGCTCTACTCCGTCTTCACCCTGACGGTCGCCGGGTACTACCTCAGCCTCTTCTTCCACAGCATCTTTCCCCCCCAGGACTACCCCTGGGTGTCCCGCATCGCCCTCGGGGCGACGGTGCTCGCCGTCTCCCTGGTGCCCGGGGCGGCGGTCGCCTTCTTCCTCGAGTTCCTGGGGGTCAGCAAGGGAGCCCACCAGGTCGGCCGGCGGCTCGCCCTCCTGTCCGGCGTGCTGGGCTTGACCGTCGCCGTTACACCCCTGGCGGACAATGGGTGGGCCCGGCTGGCGCTGGGCGCCTGGGTGCTGGGCACGCTGTTCACTTCCGTGTCCTTGCTGGTGCACCGGGTGCGCACGACGGAGTCGCGCATCGAGCAGTTCCGGCTGGCGTACCTGGCCATTGGCGCGGGCGCGGCGGTGCTGTTCAACGGGCTGGACTTCCTGTCGCGCAACGACATCCCGTTCCCCACGCTGGGCCCGGTCTTCGCGACGCTCTACCTGTTCTTCCTCGCGCAGACGCTGTTGCGGCTGCGGCTGATGGACCTGCACGAGCTCTTGGGGAAGATCGCCTCGCAGACGGTGCTGGCGGTCATCCTGGCGTCGGTGTTCACGGTGCTGACGGCGTGGGTGGACGAGAACACGTCGCTCTTCGTCTTCAACACGGTGGTGGCCGCGTTCGTCATCCTCATCCTGTTGGATCCGCTGCGCACCAAGGTGGAGGAGATGGTGGTGCGCATCTTCTTCCGCGAGCGCTTCGCGCTGCTCGGCACGCTGAGCACCCTGCGCGTGCGCATGGCGTCCGTCATCGAAATCTCCGAACTGGCGCGCGTGGTGCTGGACGCGCTGCACGAGACGGGGCGCGTGACGCACGCGTCGGTGTACCTGATGGCGGAGGACCGGCCGGGCTACCGGCTCCTGGACTCGCGAGGCCCGCTGCCGGTGGCGCTGCTGGACACGGCGGCCGCGCGTGGCGTGCTCTTCGCGGTGGCCAGCGGGCAGAAGGCGGTGCTGCTGGAGAACATCGAGCGGCGCATCTCCGTGATGCGGGTGCAGGCGGTGGAGGGCAAGCGCTTCCGCGACGAACTGAAGCGGCTCAACGACACGCGCGCCGCGCTGCTCCAGATGAAGGCCGGCATCAGCGTGCCGCTGATGGGCAACGACCGCGTCATCGGCTTCCTGAACCTGTGGGACGAACGGGTGCCAGAGGCGTACGCGTCGGATGAAATCGCGCTCATCCTGGAGGTCTCCGAGCGGATGGCGACGGTGCTGGAGAACTCCAAGCTGTACGAGAAGATCCGCGAGCGGGACCGCCTGGCGGCGCTGGGTGAGATGGCGGCGGGCCTGGCGCATGAAATCCGCAACCCGCTGGGCGCCATCAAGGGCGCCGCGCAGTGCCTGGATCCACGGAAGCTGACGGGCGAGGACGGCGAGTTCCTGGACGTCATCGTGGAGGAGGTCAACCGCCTCAACGGCGTGGTGACGGCGTTCCTGGACTACTCGCGCCCGCTGAAGCAGAACTTCGGGCCCACCGACCTCAACGAGGTGGTGACGCGCACGATGCGGCTCATCCAGAACGACATGCCGCCCACGGCGGGGCTGGCGGTGGAGCTGGACCTGCGCCTTCCTCGCTCGGAAGGCGACGCGGAGCAGCTCAAGCAGGTGCTGATCAACCTGGTGCAGAACGCGGTGCAGGCGCTGGGGCCGCAGCCAGGCCGCATCACGGTGCGCACGGAGAAGCCGGAGCGCTTCGGCGACCTGCGCAGCGCGGGCGGCGAGTTCGTGGAGGTGCGCGTCTCCGACGACGGCCCGGGCATCCCGGCGGATCAACAGACGCACATCTTCGTGCCCTTCTTCACGACGAAGCAGAAGGGCACGGGCCTGGGGCTCGCCATCTGCCAGCGCATCGTGAAGAACCACGGCGGCAGCATCAGCGTGCAGAGCAAGATGGGCGAAGGCACCACGTTCATCATCCGCCTGCCGGCCCTGCCCTCCGAGCCGGTGGAGGGCGCGCTGCCGGACGGCAC
>NZ_RAWQ01000314.1:0-7797 GCF_003668965.1 Corallococcus sp. AB030 | reverse complement strand
GGAGTGCTCTTCTTCATGCCAGGAGAATGTTCCTCGTCCCCCCGTTTCGACGGGCCTGCCTGCTCGGCTGCACCTATGTCTTTGATTCTGCTCTGCTTTTCTCCATCGCGTTAAACGGACGCGGATGCTCCCGGAGGAGGTAGCTCTGTGTCTTCAGCCCGGCCCTGGGGCGGAAGAAGGAGGAACCAGGTGATGGCGACAGGCATCCAGCTTGAGCCCTTCATGCTGATGCACCCCTTCAATCCAACGGGAACAACCGCGCTTCCTTCGCCAGCACTTCATTGCGAGCCAGCAATCCCGTGAACCGCTTCGTCCCGTTCCGCGCATCAAACCGTGCCGCGATGTCGCGCGCCTGTGACTCCAGCCAGTCCTTCAGAGCCCGCGTCCCATAGCCCCCGTCCACCGCGTGCAGTGCGAACGCGCGTGGCAAGCGCAGGCTCACCTCATCCCGTCCGTCCGCGACCACCTGGCCCAGCAGGAACGACGACGCCGTGTAGAAGCTGAACCGGTCCCGATAGCTGGAGTGCTCCAGCGCCCAGCCCAGGTGCTTCTCCAAGAGCGTCAGTCCGCGCGACAGGTTGCCCGTCAGCGCCAGGAACTCCAGGTGCTCTCCCACTGTGGCCAGGAACTCGCGGTTCTTCGCCACCATCGCGTAGCCGCGCATGTGGCAGTCCCGCGCTTCCTTCATCCGCTCCAGCTTGAAGAACGGATACAGCAGCGTGCCCAACGTCAGGTGCGGGATCTCCGCGCAGGACTGGCGCCCGTCCAGGATGGGCTTCGCCTTCTGGATGGCCTGCTCCCACTCGCCCTTGTCCACGTGGTGGTCCAGTTCATCGTCCAGCTCGCAGACGCGGCAGTCCGTCAGGTGGTCCCTGGGCGTGACGAGCCACGCCTCCCACAGGCGCTCCGCCTCCGCCGTGTCCCCCATGTCCCGAGCCATCTGGTAGCGCAGCTTCAGCGCCGCGCGCTTGCCCGCGTCCAGCTTCGCGAAGCTCTGATCCACGTCATCCAGCGCGTCGGCAATCTGCTTGCGGCTGATGTGCGGGAACTCGTCCAGCCGGCCCACCACCCACTTCTGCTTCCACAGCATGTCCTCCGGATCGAACCGCTGCGGGTCCTTCTTCTGTTGCCCCCGGCACCACGCGAACGCCACCAGCGCCTTGTCCGGATACCCCCCGAATGTCGCCGCGTCGATGAGCGAGTCCCGCAGCTCGTACCCCAGCGGCACGTCGCCGTGCGCGTCCGTCAGCCGCACCGCCTCCTCCAGCGCGCGCACCTTCGCGTCGCCTTCCGGCAGCTCTTCCGCCTGCGCGCGCAGGGCCTCCACCTGCTGATGCCAGTCCACCATCAGTGCATCCCTCGCGAGCCCGGACCCGACGAACCGCCCCCGCCCCCTTCATCCAGCCGCGCCGAGATGAGCCCCAGCAGTCCATGGTTCAGCAGCGCCATCTCCTGCGCATTCAACGGGTGCTGACCCAACAGCAGCGCCTGCACGTAGAGCATCTCCACCGACAGCTTCAGCAACTCCCGCCCCTCCACCGCGGCCAGCTTGCGCACCACCGGGTTGTGCAGGTTGAGGCAGAGCAACGCGCGCTCCTGCCCGCCCGTGCCCGCCATCACCCCGTCCAGCACGCCCGCGTACAGGTCGTCCGACTCCTCCCGCGCCCGCTCCGCGTCCCGCTTGAACGCCCCTTCCGCGTCCGAGCTGTAGAGCGTGGGCACCTCCGCCGGGAAGAACTTCTTCACCTCCACCCCGCAGCGGAACGGCGCCAGCACGCGCTCGGCCAGACGCAGCAGCGGGTAGACGGCCTCGCGTTCGTCCAGCGTCAGCTCCTCGAAGCTCTGCGGCAGGTCCGCCGACGAGAACGGCGCCACCTGCGCCTCCGGCACCACGTGCGGCAGCTTCTCCAGCAGCGCCGTGTCATGCGTGTACGCCGCGTTCAGCACGCACAGCCCCTGCGCCGCCGCCACCCGCGCCACCTGCCGGAACCCATCCAGCGTCGGCGTGTAGCGCACCACCGGCCACGACTTCCGGTAGTCCGCCAACGTCATCACCCCGAGCGACGTCTCGAACGGCAGCCAGTGGATGACCAGCCGGTAGAAGTCATCGTCGTCCAGCGCCAGCCCCTTCACCGACAGCCCGTGCAACGCAATCAACCGCTGCAACGACCGGGGATCCTCGTGCGCCAGGTCCATCAGGTACTTGCGCAGGGACTGTCCCAGCGCCTCGCGCGCCTTCGCCAGGACCGTGTCCTCGTAGAAGGACTCGCGGCTCGCGGTGGGCCGCAGCCCGTTCGCGTTCACCACGCACTTCACGAAGAACGCCCACTCCGGCAGCAGGTTCTCCGCGCTCTCCGACAGCAGCATCTGCTTCAGGTACACGCGGTGCTTCTGCTTCGCGTTGAAGTGCGGCGACGCCGGCAACACATACGCCACGCCGTCCACGTCTCCCGCCTCTGAACGCAGCGGAATCACATCCAGGAAGTCCGTGCCGAACACCTCGCGCCCGTACGCGAGCAGCGCCTGCCGCCGGTCTCCCGCCGTCTCGTAGAAGCGGCGCCAGGGCGGACCGTCCGGGTTGAGCGACTCCGTCTGTCCATTCACCGTGAGCCGCACGGGGAAGGGCAACAGGCCGCCGTAGTGCTTCGCCAGCTGGCGCACCCGCTCCGGCGTGAACCACTCCACCATGTCCGCGCGGGCCACCAGGTAGACGTGCGTGCCGGGGGCGTCCAGCGGGTGCTCGGAGACGCGCACGTCGTACGTGCCGTCGTGCCGGCCCCGCCACTCCAGCGTCCGCCCATCGCCCTTCGCCGAGCGCGTCACCACCAGCAGCTCGTCGCACACCATGAAGCACGACAAGAGGCCGATGCCGAACTGGCCGATGAAGTCGTTGCGGCGGGCTTCCAGCTGCTCGCGCTTGGAGGACTCGCCGATGGTGGCCAGGAAGCGGTGGATCTCCTCCTCTGTCAGCCCCACGCCCTCATCCGTGAAGAGCAGGGTGGGCGGCCCGCCGTCCTGCTTCTCCCGCAGCTCCAGCCCCACGGCTCCGGTGGCCTGGGGCTCCAGCAACTGGCGGGCGCGGATGGCGTCCGTGGCGTTCTGGAGCAGCTCCCGCACGTAGACCCCGGGCGAGCTGTACAGGTGGTGGGACAGGAGGTCGATGACCCCGCGGAGGCTGACTTGGAATCGATGGTCCACGCGGCCATCGAGCGTAGCGCGCTGCATCCTCCCCGGGGCCACAATCCCCCGCCGTGGGTGGATGAAGGCATGTGTCCTTCCCAAGGCAACCGGACGCGCCAGCCCCCTTCCGCCTCCCTGGTGGGGTGGTATGTCGCGCCACGGCCGTGCGGTGCCCCCGGGCGGCACGGCGACATGTCGTCTCTTTCCTCCCTCCTGGAGCGGACAACGATGGGCAACAAGCTGAAGGCAGTGGTGGTGGGTGCGGTGCTGGGCGTCGCGGGCGCGGCCTTCGCGCAGGGCACGCCGACGACGCCGGCGGCTCCCAAGGCGGACGCGAAGGCGCCGGCCAAGGCGGCGGCGGGCAAGGCGGCGGCCACGGCGGGCAAGACGGAGGTGACGTGGTGGGGCCACGCCGCCTTCGTGGTGAAGACGCCGGGCGGCGCGACCATCGCCATCGACCCGTGGTTCACCAACCCCAAGGCGCCGCAGGGCGCCACGTGGCCGGAGGCGGTGGACGCCATCCTCGTGTCCCACGGCCACTTCGACCACGTGGGTGAGACCAAGGCCCTGGCCCAGAAGACGAGCGCCAAGGTGTACGGCTCCTTCGAGCTGGTGAACCTCCTGGGCCTGCCGGAGGCGCAGGGCATGGGCGCCAACGCGGGCGGGACGTTCACGGTGAAGGACGCCACCATCCACCTGGTGGAGGCGGTCCACTCCAGCAGCTACCAGGCGGACCCGAAGGGCGCGTCGCAGTACGCCGGTGCGCCCCTGGGCTTCGTCATCGAAATCGCCAACGGCCCCACGCTGTACCACGCGGGTGACACCGGGGCCTTCAGCTCCATGGCCCTCATCGCGGAGCAGTTCAAGCCCACCGTGGCCCTGCTCCCCATTGGTGGCCACTTCACCATGGACCCCGCGCAGGCCTCCGTCGCCGCGAAGCTGCTGAAGGTGAAGACCGTGGTGCCCATGCACTACGGCACCTTCCCCGCCCTGGCCGGCACCCCGGACGCGCTCACCACCGAGCTGAAGAAGACCCGGGCCACCACCAAGGTGCTCGCCCTGGAGCCGGGCAAGGCCACCGCGCTGTAGGCCTTCCTGGCCAGGTGTCTCCGCGCGCTCGTCCGCCCTGGGTGGACGGGCGCGCTGTTTTTTCCACCAGGCATCAGCATCCGTTGCCGGACGCCGCCGTGAGCCTGGGGCCGGGTGGCATCGCGGATGCGACTGGGTTATTCCCCGCTTCGTGTGCTTCCGGCGGGGTCCGGCCGCACGCTTTTGAGGGGTGTACCGGTGTCGGTGCTGGTTTTTGGAAGGGGGACCTGGCTGGCCACGCTCCTGACGGACGTGGTCACCGCGCATGCGCGCTCCCCCGCGCCCGTCCCGACCTCTCTGCTTCCGGAAACCTCCTCCGGCCGGGCCCGGGGCCGCGCCTTCCTGCGCCGCACGCTGCGCGCCTCGGGGCTCGTCTACGGCACGCCCGTGCCGCTGCCCTCGCCGGTGGACGGGGGTGAGCCCTTCGACGTCCCGGCGCGCGCGGTGGAGGACGAGCTGTTCCACGCCGTGGTGCGCACGCTGGCGCGCATGGCGCTGGACCTGGCGCGGGTGATGGACGCGCCGGAGGGCCCGCGGGTGGAGCAGCTGCTGGTGCTCTTCGCGGTGCTGGCGGGCGAGCTGGACCTGGCGATGGCGCTGGACGCGCGGCTGGCGGCGGGGCTGCCGGTGCCCCGGCGGATGGTGGGCCGGGTGGAGGACGCGCTCGACAAGCGGGCACCGTCGCTGGCCGGCGACCCGGTGTACGGGCTGGTGCTGCACAACGGCGCGCAGTACGCGGACGCGCAGCTGTTCTGCCGGCAGGCCATCGACTTGTTCTCGACCGGGCGGCTGTCGCGCGCGATGGCGGAGCGGCGGCGGGACTTCGCGGCGAAGCAGAAGGCGCTCCTGGTGGACGTGCTCACCGCTCTTGCGTGCGTGGACCGCGAACCCAGTGCGCCTGCTCGCCGCGCCATCCTCCGGCAGGTGGAGGGATTGAAGCTGCCGCACTCGCTGGAGGGCGAGGTGAAGGCCGCGGTGCGCCAGTCCTTCGAGCGCAAGCGCGACGTGCGGGACGTGGTGCGCCGCGTGCGCAGCGTGGACATGCGACACCTGCTGCTGGAGCAGGCGCTGCTGGCGGCGCTGGTGGACGGCCGTCGCACGCGGCGGGAGCGGGCCTTCATCGACACGCTGGCGGGCGCGCTGCACGTGCCCCACGCGGAGCTGCGCCGTCTGGAATTGGAGATGGCGGAGTTCTACGCGCGGCATCGCTCGCTGGTGGATGTCTTCACCGTGTCGGACGCGGCGGGCGCCATGGGCGAGGAGCTCATGGGCGGCATGCAGGAGACGCTGGAGAAGAACTTCCATCGGCTCATGCAGGAGGCGCGCGAGACGGGCGACCTGGCGGTGTTGCTCACCAAGGCGGCGCGGCGCCAGAAGCTCACCGCCGACGAGCGACAGCGCATGCGCGCGCAGCTCATCGACGTGGCGAAGGCCATCCCCGCGCTGGCCATCTTCGCCGCGCCGGGCGGCATCCTGCTGTTGGCGGCGCTGGCGAAGGTGTTGCCCTTCAGTCTGCTGCCCAGCGCCTTCCAGGACGAGCCCGCGGTGGACTCCGACGACGAGGACACGCTGGAGCGCGAAGCCGTCTGAAGTCCCAGTGTTGAAACGCGGCGCGAACTACTCCGCCGTGAGGGTGACGCGCAGGTGCTGGGACAGGGGCGTGCCGTAGCGCGACGGGGGCACCCGTCGCACGGTCTTGTTGGTGTCCACGGTCCACTCGGGGGCACCCTGGTGGGGGCCCACGGCGGGCTCTTCGTCCAGCTCCGTGCCCGCGTCCCACAGGAACAGCTTGGACGTGATGTCGCCCGTCACAGGGTCGTTGGCCTTGTCGAAGAGCGCGATGCCCTGCTCGTCGGGGCCGAAGAACCAGTCGTTGGACTGGCCGAACATGGTCGCGAAGGACAGCCGGTCGCCGGGGCTGGCGTTGACGGTGAATTCGTAGGCAAGGCCCGGCAGGAGGGGACCGGGGGCGGCCGCGTCCACGGGCGTGTTGAAGGTGCCTGACTTGCTCACGCCCGCGGGCGGAGTCGAAGAGAGGGCGTTGGCCAGCCGCGAGGCATCGCCGCCTTCCGCGAGCGCCTCCAATCCCAGGCCCCGGTCCTGCGCGCCTTCCGTGAACAGCGGCGAGGCGGCGTTGTGCACGGCGAAGACGCCCGGTGACAGGGGCGTGGCCACGCCGTTCAGCGGCTTGAGCCAGGTGTCCAGGACGGTGGCGTCGCCGCCCTCCGCGAGCGCCTCCAGGCCCTGGCCCCGGTCCGGCTGCCCCTCGGTGAAGAGGGGCTCATTGCCCGCGCCCACCACCCAGACTCCCGGGGAGATGCGCACGGGCTTGATGCCTTCGGAGGTGCTGAGGGTGTTGCGGTCGTCGGAGACGTTCTCGATGCGCACGGTGAAGCGCTGCGTGGCCGCGTCGTGGGCCAACTGCACGCGGATCATCGTCGCGAGCGGGGGCAGATTGAACGGCAGGCCGCTGCTGAGCACGGGCTGCGTGCCCACGCGCCGCACGTTGTTGGAGTTGAAGTCATTGATGCCAGGGCCGTCCGTGGAGGTGGCCTGCTTCGGCGCGGTGTGCGCGCCCACGGCGGGCTCTTCGTTCACCTCCGTGCCCGCGTCCCAGAGGACGACCTGGGAGGTGACGTTGCCGGTCACCGGCTGCCCGTCGGCGGAGTAGAGCGGGATGCCCCGGGGCTCGGTGCCGAAGAACCAGTCGTTGGAGGCGCCGAACATGGCGGCGAAGGACAGGCGGTGGTTGCGGCCCGCGGTGAAGCTGAACTCGTAGGTGTCGCCCGGGGCCAGCGGGCCCGGTGAGGTGCCGCTTATCTTCGTGTCGAACCGGCCGGACTTGAGGTTCTGGAAGGGCGCCACGTTCTCGATGCGCACGCGGAAGCGCCGGGAGGACGGGTCGGTGTCGTCGCCGGAGCCGCAGGCGGACAGCGTCAGGAGGCCGAGCGCTGCGCGGACGGCGCTTCCACGGAAGGAGCGGATGGGCATGGGGAGAGTCTCCATGGGCCTCGCGAAAATGCGAAGCCCCGCGGAGTGGCTCCCTCTACGCGGTGGCCTCTGTATCGGACTCCGCGCGTGCGGACAGGAGCGGCGTGAGGAACGCGGTCAGCGCCGCGAGGTCGCCGGGCCGGGACGCGTGTCCCACGTATCCATCCGGGCGAACCAGGATGAGCGCATCCCTTCCCGGAGCCACGTCGTAGGCACGGTGGGCATGGCCGTCCCTGTCGAACAGGGCCTCGGGGATGGGAGTCGCGCCCTTTCCAAGAACGTGGACGACGCGAACGGAATCACCGGGCCACGTGATGGCATCCGCGCGCGCGGTTCCAAAGGCGAGCAGCGTCCAGTGGGGGCCGCGAAACCTGTCCGACAGGAGGGTTGCGCGGAATAAGCAATCCGCCGGGTCCCGTAGAAGAGAGATGACTTCAGAAGAAGGAGCCTCCTGCGCCTCTGCCGAGCAGGGGGGCAGGCGCCGCGTCGCAAAGGACCCGACTCCGCGCTTCAAGGGAGCGGAGCGCGAGGTGCTTG